>CAYGVZ010000001.1:0-33765 GCA_964353475.1 uncultured Pirellulales bacterium
TAATCGTCCCGCCCTGCCGCATATCCGATGTGGCCAAACAACGGGAGTCGGGCGAGAAGACAATACTGCTTATCACCTTGTGGGGCGGCGACGTGCTGCACGCTATCTTGCCGGTCTTGATGTCCCACACATAAACAGTGCCCAAAACAGTGGCTGCGAGCCATTGTCCATTCGGGCTTATTACTACCATTTGAGCCGACTGGATGTTTAACGTGTCCACATTCTCGGATACGGCAAGCAGCCGGCTCACAACTTTACCCGAAATACTTTCCACGACATACACAGTGCTGTCGCTGCCTCTGGCATAAATGACGTTGCCGTCGGACGAGAAAACGGCATTGTAAAATCTTCTGAACCCGGATACTTCCTGTTCCCAGACAACCCGCCTTGCCTTGACATCAACAAGTATAATCCACCCTTTGGCGTTTTTCTCGCCGACCAAAGCTACAAACGCCGCATCTTCTGACACAGCAAGGTCTTTAAGCTTGACTGATTCCACCGTTGCTGACACAACAGGCAATACACTGTTGGCCTCTGCCGATGCCGCACAAACAACGATGTCCAAACAATCCGGCTTGTTGACAGAAGATTTTGTCATCACCAGCGCGCACATATTCCCCGTGCGGTCTGCAGCCAGAAACGCCTGCTCGTAGCCCGGCAAAAACTGTACTTGCCTGGAATTATCCGGCTGCTGAAGGTTGCTCAGAACAAGCACCCGAGGTTCACTTTTTGCGACCGACGCCACGATATCCTGTCCCAACAATGCCGCCTGAGACGATTCCACAGTGTGGATTTTGGGCTGCTTCGCCAGGTTGTTCCAGTCCCACACGTAAACCTTCCTGTCGTGAGACACGGCTGCCAGCGTATTCCCGCAGGTCAGCAGTTCGGCGATGCCGTTATTCAGGGGAAAATACAGTTCCTCTTCGAGCGAGGAACGCAGATGAACAATAAGCATCATTACTGCTATCGCGGCAAACACCGCAATAAAGAATAACGCGGAGGATTTTTTCTTTGCTCCAGCCGTTGCAATGGTTTGGACGTTCATGGGAACCTCCACAATACCGCGGTCATCAGCGAATGCCTGGTGGGCGTATCTCTCGGCGGAATTCCTCCCTCGCACATCCCAATGACCACTTTGTACCACGAACCACTAAAAACATCGGCGCCTGGCAGGCAGGGACCATCGCCGACCTCGGGGCACTTGGCATACGCAACTCGTTCACCTGACATCAAAATTGGACACATTCACATTCCAGTTCTCAATATCGAATATCCCATCCGGGACAGCGCCATCAACAATCGCTTTCCCGGTCATCCTTATCTTCTGCGGCTCCAGTCGCCGCGGCACTTTGATTAGCCGTCTTGGGCGAAAAGGTAACCTGCCGACATACATAATCAAGTCAACAGAATGGTGCTGCTGTCGAAGAATCTCGCGGACGGCCTCGTCCATTGCAGCCGGCGACATAGGCCATACATCAAGAATCTGCAGTGTCCTTACGCTCTCCTGCTCCACGTACAGCTTGAACACGCATCGAGCACCGCCGGCAAGCGAAAGGAAGCTGTAACTGTCGTCGTACCTGTGCTTCATAAACAAATCGTCGTTTACCTTCTCTATATTATGCTTGCAGGGATTCGTATTCCGAACGAGCGGAAGCCCCGCAGCCATAATCGCCAGAAACCGGCTTGGATAATTCATCGCTCTGAATCTACCCATCACGGCACCGAGATTCACGGGCAGCACATAGTAATCAAGCTTACCGATATCCTGCGTCCCCAAGATGCGCTTTTCATGAGCATAGTATAATTCATTTGGAAACCCGTATATGAACTTAATGTCGTCTTTGACCATTGCTTCATACGCCAGATCTGCCATCGTCACAAGGTTCGTCTTCCCGCCCCTGTGCTGTGATGAAATCATTGTGTCCACGGACAATGCAAACAAACGTTCCGCCCCGTAGCACAAGTACCGGTACGGGATTGCACTGAAAGAACCCACTATCTCGTCGTTATGCATCATCAGACCGTGATACGAATACCCTTTCGGAGTGCAAATAAAGCGGCGTTCGAATGTCGCCTCGCTCATTTGTCTGGCAAACACACAAGAAAAAAGGTGTCTCATTTGACTGCGATGTTCCGCAGACAAATCAACGGTCCTCTTGAACGTCAAAATTGTCCCCATAGCACCCTCTTCAACCGCGATGCGGCCTACTTATCTCCCGGCCCCGCGGCAAACAGCGTATTATCAGGATATGTGCAGACCTGTTTAATTATTGATTTCATTTTTCAGGGCCTCGGCGAAAGGACAGAAGTGGAATTCGCCAAGCAGATTCGACAGCTTCTTCAGTATTGATTTTCTAAACAGGTTGAACCTAATCTCGATCAGCTTTGATTTCAACCGGCTTGTATGCCATAAGTGTGGCCGGCATTGAAGACGATGGAAAGCAAATTCGTACGGATGACAATAAACAACGAATGGAAAACCGTCCCTGTTCACGGCACAAACGGCGCGCCGTATTATGCGGCTTGGCAACGGGCGGAAATACCCGCCCCCGGAAACCGGCAGGTTCCTGCCGAATCTCCTCACCGTGGATAAGGGCACCTCGATAATTGTCCCCCGGCCCCGCGTGATTTTCACCGCCCCACGAGGAAAAGCCGGCACTCCATATCGCCGCCCTGCTATCGGGAAGATACTGCTGTCGTATTTTATGCCCAGCTTGATTAGAACATCCAACGCCCAGTATGTACCCTCAAAAACGCTGAAATGCGGCGCACGATACCCCAGTACGGCCCTGCCGGTAATGTCCCTTAGCATCTCAAGCGACCTGCTCATCTCCTCGTGAAATAGTTCCGGTGTTTTCTTGAACAACTGCTCGTGCGTACCTCCGTGACTTGCCACTTCATGACCCTGCTGAACAATCTCTCTTATTAAGCCGGGGTCCTTTTCTGCAACAAGGCCAAGGACAAAAAACGTCGCCTTCGCACCGTGCTTTTTGAAAAGGTCAAGAAGATAAACAACCTCGGTCCGACACGACATTCCCGGCCAATCCTCCACGTCAACCGACAGTATGTTCGTCGAGGTATCCAATTTGATCGGCTCCAAATACTCGCCGATTTTTACGTACTCATCCGGATGAAGCTCTTTGCCTTCGGTTTTCATCAGCCGTTCGCAATATGGGTGCGCAGCAAGTCGATATATTTAATTGCCAGTATTCTTCGGTCATAGTTCTTGCAGACGAATTCGTAACCGTTCCTGCCGTGCTGGCGGGCGATGTCAGGGTGCTCCCGATAGAATCGCATCTTGTCGGCAATTTCGCCGGCATTTTCCGGCTCCACGTAAACGCCGCACTTGGCATCGTCAACCACCAGCTTTCTTGCCACTCCGTCTATCGCCAGAATAATGGGCTTGGCGGCCGACATCGAATCAAACATCTTGTTGGGATAGACCTCCTTCATTACCTCGCTTTTTTGCAGAACAATTAGGGAAACATCGCTGGAATTGATGTAGGCGCCAATATCTTCCTTGTTTACCGAAGCCAGGAATTGTATGTTTACAAGCTTCTCCTGCTCTGCTTTTGCCATTAAGGCATCACGTTCCATGCCGCCACCGATGCAGACAATCAGATACTCCTGCTCATTTCTCAGAATTTTGGCGGCTTCTATCAACTGCCACAGGCAGTTCATCCTGCCATGTGCTCCCATATACAAACCGACGAACTTGTCCCCCCAGTTGTGCCTGGCACGAATCGCGGCATCCACAGGTCCGGGTTTTATCACGTCAAGGTCGGCGGCGTTCGGTATCATCCATATCTTGTCCGCGGGAACACCTTTGTCCTGAATCAGCTTATCTCTAAAGGCAGGTGTAAGTGCGTTTATGAAGCGGGCCTTGCGGTACGACGCCCTCTCCATAGAATACATCAGCTTAATAAGCAGCGGATTCGCAACCACCCCCGTCTTTATGGCGCCATCAGGCCAAAGGTCCCTTATCTCGAACACGAATGGGATTTTTTTCAAATAGGAGACAGCAATGCCGAGCGGCCCCACTGTCAGAGGAGGGCTGCTGGCAATAACCACATCATATTTTCCCCTTGCGCGCAACAGCACCCCGATAAAACCGAGAACAAAGTACATAATATACGCCCAAGCTCGCCACAAAAAACTCTTGTTGTACTTTACCGGTATGTACGCCCTTATGACCTTGACGCCCTTACCCTGGTCTTCTATGGTGAATATGTTGCCCTTGCAGAAATCGTAGGGTTTGTTTGTATTCAAGTTAAATGTTCCTGCGATTACCGTCACCTCATGACCTTGCTCACTCCACACCTTGGACATCGCGTTCCAGCGTCCACCTTGTGCATGACAAAGAGGCATAAAATATTGGTGAATCAGCAAAATCCGCATTTGGGTCCTTCCGAATCCTCGTTAAACCAAAGTTCAGCTATGTTCCTTCCAGATGACGGTCCTGAAGGTCGTTGGCAAATCATCTCGCTTTGTTACCGCCAGCGTACATATCGGGTCTTTGCGACCGTAGCACAGCGATTCGTATCCACCGTCATCTTTCGCCTTCAGCAGTTCGGATTCAATTTCTCCGCTGCCGCTTACTTCCAGAAACCAATGCCCCGGCAGCATAAGTCGCAGCAAATGATGGTCCTTTTGGCTGACCTCAACCTGGTCGGGCAAGTGCCATCGCAGTTCCACTGTGTGTTGGCCCTGCCCTCTAAGGCAATCGACTATTTCCCAGCGGCCCTGCCGGACAAACACCTCTCGCGAATGGACAACATGCCACGGCCAACGCGCATAACCCCTATGCTCGCCTTTCCATTCTGCATGATTCTCTCCAACCTGAAAACTCAGTAGATTTGCCTCCGGGCGAGGTATGTACAGGAACCGCGAAACGGTCTCCAAAGGAGACACGCCATCTATTATAACAGTGTTGTGCGAGCCGATGGATTTGAAATACCGCTCCAGTTGTGGCTCATCGGGCACAAAATACCCGTATGTTCCCGAATCTCTCAACAAATTGATTCCATCAGCCCAAAGGTCCAGATGGAGAAGGTCAATGTGCCCGACGCGGTCTCGATATGAATGGCAGCGGGTCATTGCCCAGCAGTCCGCCATTCTGATTGTATAGTATCCTCCGAAAGCAAACTCCGTTGAGGTCCTTTTCCTGGCAACGGGGGGCTGCCGTGTAATCTCCTCGCCGAACAGCCAGACGGCGTCCTCGTCCCACGGTCCGCCGTCGTACAATTTTTCGCGCCTCAACAGATACCAACAGCTCTGGATGGCCGGCCGATAGTCGAGATAGTCACAACTACTCAACGGCAGAACCAGTGCGCCGTCATTTGCCCCATAATTGGGGACCCTGCCCGAAACCTCATCCTGCATCTGGTACAGAAAATCGACCGCCCTGCCGACTCGGCCGACTAACTCATCGGCAAACTTGTCGCCATTCAGTTCCGCCAGCCGCATCACCCACAAAAAGTCCTGAAGCATCAGACGATGATAATTCATAGAATGCTGGATGTACGAGCCATCTGGGTAAATCTGCTTCAGCCCTTCCTGCGTCAGAATCTTTTTGCCCAGTTTTATCCATCGTTCAGAACGTTTGAACTGGGGAAACAGCAAACCAGCCGTATAGAGTCCTGCTGCTTCCGTCAGAGAGTGGTTGGTGCGGGTCCAGACCGCAAAATCGATGTTCCCCTCGATTCTCTCCGCGTGAACGGCAATCGCAGTAACGAGTTTGACCTTCCTCTCCGCCGTGGATGCTTCTGCTTTTCCGAGACCGTATAGCGCGAAACACATCGCCATAAGACGGATGGCGCATTCCTGACCACAGGCGTAATTAGGGCCTTTGTTCGGCTGATTGCTCTCTATCCAGGATTCAAAAAGCAGCCAGAATTTCTCGGCGTACTTCTCCGCTCCCGTTGCCGCGTATGCCCGCACCAGCGTATATGCCCAGGCAAAACGCGACTGTTCCCAGATGAACTTGATGTCGCCCACGGCAGGATCAAAAAACTCGATATCGCACCAATGCTTTTCCCCATCTGCTCGCCGACCCGTTGCGGGATCTAGAAACCAGTCAGGCCCCGGACCCAAATCGTAATCCTTATCGAAGAAGTACCGAAATCTATTTTGCTGAATCCGGTCGGCCTGAGAAAGCAATTCCTTTTTTGCCGAGGCGTTCTCAAACACAGGCGGACGCCCGTATTCAAAAAAGAACCGCCTGCCGCAGGATTCATGTGTTTTGAGAAAATCCCCCGGCTGCTGCGAAACACCCGGACGAAGCAGTTCAGCAAGCGTTATCTGCGACCACGCGCGTATGGGGAACTGCCGTTTGAGCAGGCCAAGTTTCCTGCGAACCTCATATCTCGCGCGAAACAGGCAGAAATCCAGGCCGTAATGGCGGATGATTCGATATGTCTTTGTAATTCTGTTCAACAGCAATTCTTAGATTCTGACAACGCCCGCGCCCCCGGCCGATTCAACGGCGGCGAAACTTGCGAGCGTAACGTTCTCAATTTCCTCAAAGGAAATCAGCGGCTCGCCTCCCTCGGCAATACGTTCTATGAATCGGCGGAATTCCGCCTTGTGGCCCTTATCCTGGCAAAACAGGGACATCTTCTTGAAATTGCTCCAGCCGAACCCGTGAAGCTTCCTGAAATTGTCTAAGTGAAGGACCTTGCCCTCACAAAACAGTTCAAACGTTTCCTTTGGGTAACCTTTGTGGCCGTCTGCAAAGTAGTGCAGCGTTCCAATCGACCCGTCGGCGAAAGCAACTGTCACGCTCATCTTGTCGTCGCGGATTTCTGCGCCGGGGACGTCTCCAATCATCGTTGCTACGACCGACACAATCGGCTTGCCAACGACGTATCGCATGAAGTCGAGCCAGTGGCATCCCTCGCCGATAATTCTGCCTCCGCCAACCAACCTGTCATGTACCCACACGTTAGCTGGGATACTGCCGGCGTTGACCAGCCAGGTCATACATACTGGCGAACTGCGGGATGCGACCAGCGAACGTATCTTTTCTGCGTGCGGCGAAAACCTGCGGTTGAAACCGACCAGCAATTGTCTGCCATGCACCTTCTCATAGACCTGCTTTATCCGCTCAAGGTCATCGCGATTAAGGCACAGAGGTTTTTCCACGTGCACGTGCTTGCCCGCTTCGAGGGCCTCCACAACCATTCTTGCGTGGAGGTCGTGGCGCGTGGTAATAAATACCGTGTTAATTTCCGCGTCTTCCAGTATGACTTTGTAGTCATTTGTCGTCTGTTCAAACCCGAATTTGCGGGCAACGTGCGCACCAGCTACGGTATTTATGTCTGCGACTGTCTTCAATCTTATGCCCGCCGACTTTATTGCGGGCAGCAGCGTAAGTTTTGCGAAGTTGCCTGCGCCAATCAGACCCGCCACGACCCGCGAAACCGAAGACGATTTCACGTATTGCGCCGGCGTTGACACCGTCTTGTCCTTTGCCGCCGCGCCGTGCGGATACGTCAGTATAAGCCCCATTTTTTTAGGGTCGTCCGTCAGTATCTTGTACGCCCTTTGTGCCTCTGCCTGCGGGATGCGTTCGCTGATAAGGTCTCGCACATCCAGCGCACCGGCGGCCATAGCGCCGAGAACTGCCTCGAAGTTTCTCTGCTCGGTCCAGCGGACAAGGCCAAAAGGATAATCCCGGCCCTTCTGTTCGTAGTTGTCGTCATACCGCCCGGGGCCATACGAGCAGGAGACCTGGAACGACAACTGCTTCTCGTAAAAATCGGCGCGGTCAAGATTCAAATCAACCACACCAACCAGTACGATACGGCCTTGCTTTCGACACATCTGCGCCGACTGGTGGACAATGGTATCGCCTTTGGCGGACGCCGTTATCAGGACGCCGTCCACACCTTTACCGTTTGATTGTGCCATTGCAGCAGTCACGGGGTCGGCGCCGCCCGCCACGTCCACAACTTCGGCGCCCCATTTGCGGGCCAGCTTAAGCTTACTCTTATCGAGGTCGATACCAAGCACTTTGCAACCGCAATTGCGCAGTATCTGTACACAAATCAGACCTATCAGACCCAGCCCGAAGACGGCTATGGTCTCGCCGAATGTCGGTTTTATTAATCGTATCCCCTGCAAACCGATTGAAGCCAGCACAGTAAAGGCGGCCTGCTCGTCATCCACGTTATCCGGCACTTTCGCGCAGAGATTTCTGGGGACGCAAACGATTTCCACGTGCGGGCCGTTACTGGCTACCCTGTCGCCGACATTAAAACCGTCCACACCGGCGCCGACCTCCAATACCACCCCGCAGTTGCAGTAACCCAGCGGCAGCGGCTCATCAAGCCGCGCAAACACACTGTGAATCGTCGGCAACAGGCCATCGGTCTTTATTTTTTCAATGACCTGCCTGACCTTGTCCGGCTGCTGCCTTGCCTTGCTCAAGAGCGACCCCTGCGCAAAAGAAACCAGCATCCGCTCCGTGCCGGCGGAAATAAGCGTGCACCGCGTCTGTATCAGCAGATGTCCCGGCTTGACTGCCGGCGCCGGCACTTCGGCGACTTCAAGCTCGCCGGTTTTAAGATTCTGTAAAACCTGTTTCAGAATAACCCTCTTAAGATTCTTTCAAAAATTAGGGTACGGACTCTAACCAGTCCAAACAGTCATAGAAACCAGACAGTTTTCGACCAAATACAAACACGGTGTCATAACCAGTTATGCCTATTCTCGGCAAACGAAACATGTCGCTATTCTCAGAAATAGTGCCGCTTATCATAGTGCATGCCGCGGTATAACCCATGCGTTTAACAATCTCCATGGTTGAGCCACCGAAGGAATCGGAATGCCCTTTAGGGTAAGCGAAAGAATAAATGTGATATCCTATCCGTTTTTCAATCAGTTCTTTCGGCAATACTATTTCTCTTTGCGCTTCACTTTCACTCAACTCGCTCATTTTCACGTGGGCATGTGAATGGCCGCCGATTTCAAAACCCAACTCAACCATCTCCCCCAAATTGTTCCATGAGAGCATCTTTGAACCGGCATATTCTGCAAGATTAGGATGTGCAATAATACTATTGGTATCTTCTATGAAAGCGGTCGGCACAAAAAACGTAGCAGTCATCTTGTATTTTCGCAGCAGAGGCACCGCGTTTGTCCAATTATCGAACAAACCATCATCAAATGTAATCACAACACTTGGAGCATTCTGCATTACCTCTCGCCGGTTATTGACAACGTCCCGAAGCGCGTAGCTACGGTATCCTCTCTCCGTCAAATACACAAGATGCGATTCGAATAAATCCGGCGGCACACTGATACATTTATTTTTCTTGTCCGAAATACTATGATACGTGACGATTCTCGCCGCTTTTCCGTGCCTGGAGCAATATCCTGCCGTATTAGCAACGAAATTTCTTGCCATTATCTTGCAATCTATGAATGTCAGCATATAGATTTCTTCAAAGGCAGGCCCGTTTTGAACACTCTTGTCTTTTCGGCCTCTATAAGCCGCAAATCATCTTCGGAGATGTTTGAAACACCCTGCTTTTTCGTTAAAGCTGTCTTACTGCCTACCGCAAATTTCAGCGATTGTGCCACAAATCTGGGCACAAGCGAAAACAAACCAACCAGGGCAGTTAACCAGGTATCTCTGTTAAATCCGTGCCGACATAAAGTAATTGCCCTGTAATACAAGGCCTCAGACATCTTGGAAAGTTTTCTTGTATGACCGACATACCTATACAAGTAAAGCACATCGGGCACATTTGAGAAAGTGCTGTGGCGATAAGAACGAAAATACAAATCATATTCATGTCCTGCTGTGGGTATCTTTTCGTCCACTCTCCATTTACGCCACCAATCTGTTTTACCCATCAAAGCGCCAAAAGTTAATGGAAACTGGGCCCATGCAATACTGCAAATTTCTTTATGTGTCACAGGAGGACGTCTGACTGCAATTGGACGAAGTTCTTTATCTGTTACAGCACCCCCTGTCCCCAATACATCAACTTGCGGATTGGCATCCAATGCGTAAAGTTGTTTTTCAAATCGAGTCGAAAACATTAAGTCATCTGCGTCCATACGAGCTATCAGCCGCCCCCTTGCTGAATCAATTGCCCTGTTAATACTGGCGCTAACACCTAAATTCTTTTCATTTCTCAAAACAAGAACTCTCGGATCGTCAATGTTTAAAAAAAACTCACCGGAACCATCTGTTGAGGCGTCATCAACAGCTATAAGCTCCCAATCACTTATAGTTTGGGCAAAAACTGATTGAACCGCAGGCAGTACATAGCTGCCTGCATTATAAACAGGCATAATAACTGTTATTTCAGGTTTTGCTTTCATTCCCAGCCTGCTTAAGATAACAAACCTATGCTTTTCTATCCTCTACCACCAACTAAGGACAGAGCTCTCGCCATCCCATTTACCATTTGAAGGATATTATGTTCTCTATGGATAATGTCATACGCATTGTGCGAAAGCTTTTTTCTAAGTCCGTCATCAGTAATAAGCATAACAATGGTTTTCGCCAAGCATCCGGCATCGTCGTCATTAAATATAAGCCCTGTTTCCTTGTCGCGCACCAGATATGCCTCGGGACCGTGCGACGACTTACTGTCTCCAATTATTATGGGAATGCCATACCCGAATGAATGCTGTATAGTTAATCCGGCTGCAGCCGGCATAACCGAAACACGAGATATTAAGAAGTACTTTGCAATTTCCTCTTCGTCATATAATGAACCTGTAAATTTAACATCAGCTTTCAAATTCAACTCAGCAACAAGATTCTCCAGATTCTGCCGCTCCGGCCCATCTCCAATGAACACCAGACAAGCAGATGGAACCACCTTTAAGACATCCACCATCGCACGCACTAACAATGCCGGCTTTTTTCGCTTCTGCAACCGGCTGCAATAAAGCAAAGGTTGTCGGCCAGTCAAGCCTTTTCCCTTGCGAAACTCCTGCAATAATTCATCCGTGATATTTGCCCTGATTCCATCGGAAGTCAGAGTGTCCAAACTGTTAGGGGCAACAAACAGCTTATGGGGAGCCACCCCTCGCTTAATCCAAAGCTGCCTCGCTTCTTCAGTGTAAAAAATACTGCAATCTGCCATTGACATAAGTTGCTTTCTGACCGATGCCCTCAGCTTCGTTTCCGGCCTGGAAATGCCCTGCCCCCATAGACATACTTTCGTTCGACATATATGTTTTATTAGAACATTAAACCAGACATCCAGGCCAAGTATGTCATTCGCCAAAACAATAACATCAAACTTCCGCTTTAACGCGGCGATCACGGAAAATGGCTGAAATGTTATGTAATTGTGTGTAAACGGTATCTTAAAACGCCAAGATTTGATTTCCTGGTGATTGAAATCAGAACTATGTGCTGCTGTCTTCAAAAAATGACCTTCATACTCAAACGGAGAACATACTGTTATGTCAAAACCTCCGGTTTTGGAGAGCAACAAAAAAAAACGCTCGCGATAATGCGGGACATACCATTGGAATATTCCAACTCTAATTTTTTTCTCATCTTCCACGATTGCTCTAACAACAGGGCGTCCTGATATACCCATTCAATTTTATTCTAATCATCAAAACCCAAATCGTCAAGTTTTGATACTCCCGTAGCCCCCCGAACATATGCGATGAAATGCTTGGCCCAGTGTTTAACCCGAGGGTCAAACGCCGGAGGATAGAAAACAACAACTCTTGCGTGATCATAGGGGGCGTATCTTTTGGGTCTTTCCGCATACCAGGGAATATTTATCTCAGCACCAAGCTGATACGAGTAAATCAAGTCATAATCCCAATCCATCACAAATCGCTGCGCCTTTTTCAGGCCCGGCCTGTAACCCGATGCCAGAGACACCCAGGGTATCACAGCATTAATATCAAGTGTTTCTGCAAGCTCGACTGTACGCCGAAATTCCTCACGAACGCGCAATATTTCAGGCGGAGTGTATAATGAGCAAGATAGAGACGATTTTATTTCTTTGCCGGTGAAATAGTCACTTTTACCCCAACCATCGCCACCCCAAATCATACCGACTCCCCTGCCATACCACAGTATTGAAACATCGGGGAAAATGCTTAGAACAAGCGTATGAACATCATCAAGTGCTTCCCTTATGGCATCGTTCCACCTGTTATCAGCTTCCCTTGTGTGGAAAACTTCCGTGTCCAGCAGAACCGCGGAAACATTCACATCGCCTGCGTATTTACTATTGCCCTGTTGAACATAATCATTGAGCTTTTGAAGCTGTAATTTGATAAAATCTAATTCTGCCCGATATGTTGGCCCTCTGTCCGTAGGAGGTAAATCTTTACCGAATTTATTATGAAATGGACTCAACTGAACAGCTATAGACGATTTAATCTTAGGTTTCAACCTGTTCACACGCTCACAAATATAGACACAGTTCTCTACGTCTGTGAGAGTCAGGTACTCTCCATGCACGGTCAAACTGTGAGCAATTCTGCAGAACTCATACGCTTTCCGGTCGTAAGGTTGTGCGATTCGCTCTTTGGGAATGGCGGAAGAGTAGTGCACTTTCGGCAGCGGTTCTAACGCCGTCAGCTTGCTGTCAGTTTCTTCATCTGTAAGAGTATAATTCGCCCAGGCCGTCTGAAACAAACACTCGATGGCCATCAGCATTTTGCAGGCAATCATTGTCCTATTTTGTTTCATTAGCTGATTCTTTCGGCACGATACTGCCCGACTACACCACTCTCATCCAGGTATGTCCCGTAATCATGCCGGCCGACACCCCGTTACCATCCGACTAAGAGCATTCCAACATCCGCACCAGCTTGTGGCTGGCACTTCCTCATCAACCGATGGCAGTTCCACTTCTTCATAGTCATAAAATTGCTCGGCTTCTATGGGCCCCAGCAGGTCTATCAAATTGGCGACCACTATAAGCATTACAAGTCCTATGCTGCTGGCTGTGGAAAATACCCCTTCGAACACACCCATTGCACTTATACCAAGCATATACCCCAGGGCGATACGAGAATATTCTGCCACTTGGGGAATTTGGATGGTGCGGGCCAGATGAAAACTTCTCCACAAATAGTGTGCCAAGAATAAGAGCACTGATAACAGACCCAACAGGCCCGTATTGTACCATATTATCAAATAGGCATTATGAAAATTTACATCCATCGTGAACGCCAGAGTTCCGGCCGAACCGATGCCGTGGCCAAGAAGCCCGGATTCCACACATAATCCCCATGCTATCACCCACATTTCAAATCTTCCCGTAGTCGAAGTGGTAAAAATCCTGTTAACAAGAAATTGCGCCCTGTCCGGCGCTATTACAAACAACAAACCGACTGTTATTGCCGTTAAAATTGCCACCATACTCCCCAAAAATATAAATCGTACCAATCGGCCCCTCAGCAATGCTAATGGAGCACATGCTATCATAAGCATTCCCAATATAGCCGACCTCACTCCGCTAAGAATTACCACGAACACAAAAGGTACGGCCAGCAAAACACTGACAATACGCCATAGCTTATATCGATTTTGAACTATACCCCAAAAAACCATAGGGGCGAAAAAGGTACCCGCATAAACAACGGCAGTACCACCAATATCTTCACTGGTTGTAAATCGCAAGCGAGCAGAATAAAGAAAATCGCCTACAAATAACATGCTTGTACCAGTCCACGCTGCCGCCGCGAGAATACCCATCTTAAATAAATTATCTACATTTCTGCAAGAAACTACATAGCTGTTGATAGCCACTGAAACACACAATACAGTTATGAACAGCAGCGCCGCCTGTTGTGCAGACCACACAACAAACTCCGACTTGACCACAAACAGAGAACCAAGTAAAACATAAAAAGCAAAAAACAGCATTCCTTTCCCGTAAAACCGCGGCCTTTTGAATATTCCAAGTCCCAACAGGGCAAGACAGCCCCAGCGAGCAAGGGTAGCCACAAACACCACTCCTCCCTGGCTAATCGCTCCGACGGAGAACGAAAGGAATAGGAGCAGTAACACAAAACCCGTACCTCGCCACAATGCTACCAGGGTAACAATAATGACTGCTACGATTACTATCAGAAAGCCGCCTGCACCAAATGCTTCTGCAAAACTACGCAGCCGCCCCAAAAAATCAATGCCTACTTCTCGCATATACTCCTTGCCTTATTATGTTACTATATCATATTATCTAAAACTCATTCAGCGGTTCCGTCGCGATGCAATCACAAGAACACGGCAAAACTATTCCAATCAGAGCAGTCAGCAGTCCCACGTTTCGGTATGTCAGCCATTCAGATGCCGAACCTCACCTGCCCGCTAAACCTATGCCGAAAAAACGGCCCCAGCCAGAAAATGCCAATGATTTCAATTGACCTTTCTTATGTGACACTTTGTTGAATTTCTTTAGTCCTCAACAGCGGTTTCCTATAAAATACCCAAATCGCTCCCAAACCCCACAAAATGCCGCTGACAATACTTCCGGCTGCCACAGCCAATGCAGCGCCTTTCACGGCATAACTCGGTACCAAAAAGATAGATGAGGTCAGAGTCGCAGCCATACTCAAACTGTTGATGATTGGCACCATTCGGATGGTTGCGAACTTAATCACAATAGGCCGCGAAAGACAAGTAACAGTATCAGCCGGAATGACCCATGACAAAATCCCAAACAATTCTGCCGAGGCCTCGCCAAACTTTGGAAACATAATATGACTAATGAAAGGCCCTGACAATTTCAATGCAAAAGGCATTACTGTTATACCAAACAACAACGTCAGGAAATACAACACTTTGCCGCGTACAGTGAATTGGCCAACAGAAGAGTACCTGGATATCATATTCAGAAGCAATCCCCCCAGGCACGTTACAGGAACCGAGAACATGAACATAACGCTGGTTGCTGCGACAAGGTCCGCTGTGTCTCCGTACGAATGGGTAACGCTTAAAATAATCCTGTTCAGATAAGGCCCGGACAATACTATTACTCCCGCTATTGCCATTTGAAACCAAACCGTCTTTAGAACTCTTCCCATCTCCGGGTTGTACGAAGTTTGATACCGTTCTCTATAACACATCCAAACAGCTGCATACGTTATCGTATTGCCAGCAGCAAACCCCCATGCCAAACCGATTGCGCCGCCCACTAAAACGCCTGCAAGGCCGCAAAGCAAAACACTCGCTGAACGCAATAGAGACCACAACGCCTGCCCACGAAATCTGCGATTAAATCGATTCTCTGCAAGAATCAGCAAGAACTGGTTTTCGGGGTACAGCGATATGACCAGTGGAAACAGGTAATTGAGTACCTCCCACGGCGCCAATTTGTTTACGCCGGTTACAGCTATAACTAAGAACGCCAGAGCAACAATAACAGCCATTGCCAAACGACACATTCGCAATGCTGTTCCACATAACTGCGCCCTTTGCCATTCGGGATAATCCGAAAGATGCTTGAGCAATCCCATTGCCAAGCCATTTCCCGGCTGAGTCCCAAGAATCAGAGCTACGCTCAGCGCTGTCATAAAAACGCCAAACTGCTCTTTGCCGACGAAATACGCTGCTAATGGGAAAAGCACTAAACGCGGCACCGCTAATGTCGCCGCCTGCTCGGCAAACATCCACAAAACATAGCCCGCATCGCGCCTTAACCACTTTATCTGATTTTTTATAGAAAGCTTAATATCTATTCTTTGACCAACAATCATCTATATCTCTGAACATTCAAATATCCGACCATCTCGCTACAGATTTTCTACTCGCTGCGTTTGTTTCCGAGCAGATTTGCAACAACTGCGGCATCGACAAATGTCCGTCTCGCTCTCTCGAGTCCGTCCGACTGCAATTACAAAAGCAAAATTCCGGTGATAGCAACCTTCCGGCTCCTGCGACCTACGCTTCACCTATGACCTTCGCAATCCTCTCGGCTGCCTTGCCGTCCCACAACTCGGGGACACGGCTCTTATACGAATCCCGCCTGCTCATAATCTCACGATAGTTTTTTACAATGCTGTCGGCAGTAACCTTCACCAGCCGGTTCGTGCCCTCGGTAATTGTTACGGGCCTCTCGGTGTTGTCCCGCAGCGTCATACAGGGCACTCCCAGAACTGTAGTTTCCTCCTGGATGCCCCCTGAATCGGTAAGCACAATCGCCGCGTTGCTCATCAGGCACAGAAAATCCAGGTATCCGACCGGCTCAAGCAGAAGCAGGTTGTTCATCGCTTCGACTCGTTTCTCAAGCGTGCTGGCCCTGATATTACTGCGAGTGCGCGGATGCACCGGGAATACAAGCTTCATATCCTTCTGGATTTCCTCGAATGCGGTGATAATCTGTCCGAATCGCTGCATATCATCAACATTGCTTGGTCGATGTAGCGTTATAACGGCAAAGTCCCCGGCAAGCCCCAATCTGCCGAGAACATCTGACTGCTGCGCCCTTGCCTTGTACGCGAGAAGATTGTCTATCATCACGTTGCCCACAAAGTGCACTTTGTTTGAGTCGATGCCTTCGTTCCGCAGATTGTCAACGCCTGACCGCTCTGTTACAAAAAGCAGGTCGCTTAGCGCATCGGTCAGGACACGATTTACCTCTTCAGGCATAGTACGGTCAAAGCTGCGCAGCCCCGCTTCGACATGGATAAGCTTGATGCCCAGCTTGACGGCAACCAGGCCGCACGCAATGGTGCTGTTGACGTCGCCGACCACAAGAACGTAATCGGGCTTGTACTTGACAACAACCGGCTCAAACCGTTTCATTATTTCCGCCGTCTGAGCGGCATGACTGCCGGACCCCACCTCAAGATTGACATCAGGACGGGGTATCCCCAGTTCCTCAAAGAACAGCTTGCTCATATTGTCGTCATAGTGCTGCCCTGTATGGACGACAAAGGTCTCAAAGCACCCTTTCTTCTCAAAGGCCTTTGCCAGGGGCGCTATCTTCATAAAGTTCGGCCGGGCACCGCATACACACAGGATTCTTATCATTGCTCTCCTTCTCGAATCAGATGACCACCTGCCAAACCACCGCGTTCAATGGCCGCTAACAATAATCCGCAGTGTCTCATTCAGACCCGATTTCGGCTGCCAGCCGACTGTCCGCTTGATTTTCTCTAAACAAGGCACCCTTCGCATCATATCCTCGATGGGTCGGCCGTAAGCCGTCTCGTAAGGTATGTACTGCTTCCTGCTTTTGCTGCCTGTTATGTCGATTATCCGCTCGGCGAGCGCGTCAACGCTGATTTCCTCATCCGAGCCGACGTTAAACACGCCGCCCACGGCCTGCTCGCAGTTGATTAACCGGATAATTGCGTCAACAACATCGCCAACATAGCAGAAACATCGCGTCTGTTTGCCCGTGCCGTAAATTTGGATTGGCTGATTCTTAATCGCCTTTTCCACGAATCGCGGCACAACCATCCCGTATCGGCCGGTCTGCCTGGGGCCGATTGTGTTAAAGAACCGCCCAATAACAACCGGCAGCCCGTATTGCTGATGATACGCAAAACCCAGAAACTCATCTATCGCCTTGCTGCACGCATACGACCACCGGGACACGGTCGTGCTGCCCAGCACAATGTCGTCGTCTTCACTAAAGGGCACCGCTTCGTTCTTGCCGTAAACTTCACTGCTTGAGGCCAGCAGGATTTTCCTGCCGAATTTGTTTGCCGCTTCGAGTACCACCTCGGTGCCGGCGATATTTGTCTCTATCGTGTGCACCGGCTTATCGGCAATCAGTTGAACGCCCACGGCCGCCGCCAGGTGAAAAACACATTCAACTCGCCCGGTCAGCGACTCCATCAACCCCGCATTGTGGATGTCTCCTTCAACAAATTCAAACCGGCTCTGCCCCCTCAAACCTTCGATATTCCCCATACTGCCGGTGCTGAGATTATCGACGACAACCACTTCGTCGCCGTCCCGAAGCAGCCGCTCAGCAAGATAAGAACCAATGAACCCGGCTCCGCCCGTAATCAGTGCTTTCATTCTCCACCTGTCATCAACGCTGGTAGCTCCCTGCCGGAATAGGAAATAGTAAATAGAAGATCGAAAATCCTACTTGGACTCCGTCCCCGTCGGCTGCGCCGAACTGACTGCGCAGCACACCTCGTCACGGCAGATTATCTGTAATGGCCAAGCCCGCACAAAGAATATTCCGACACATTATGTTGCCGGCAGAAAAAGACCCGCCCTGCTACATATTTTCCTGTGCGAAATGGATATCGTCACAATATCATAAGTTTCGACAGAATAAGGACATAGCTTTAGAAATGGCAATCACTGTCCGCCTCTATCGCACGCCGCAATGCTATACGGCCTGACTATAGCAGCAGTTCAGCGCGATATTGCTCTGGCGCCAAATGCCTTGATGCGTCCGCGGCACTGAAAAAAGTATTATTATAGGGCCTGCGTGCGGCGTCCGTAATCAGGGGCAGTAACGGCTCTGGGGTTCAGTGCGGCTGGCACCGTACGCAGTCAATCATCGCCAGATAGTTCTCGTAGGGTATGTATTCCGGCACGCTGTTGCCGGTACCGAGGGCATAGCCGCCCCGCCCGGCTACCCTTGCGAGCATCGCGTTACAGCGCTCTGTTATCTGTGCAGGAGTTGACCGGCAAATGAAATCCACGTCAACGCCGCCAAGTATGGCGATTCGCCCGCCCCAGCGCTCGTATGCCTGCTCAACGGGGACAATCGTATCCTCAAACGAATGTTTCGCATCGTACTTCATATAGTCGATGATGTCGTCCATCACCTGGTTGAGGTTGCCGCACGAATGCAGTATCGCGGGCTTGCCCGCCGAATGAATCGCCTCAACTATTCTCCTGTGCCAGGGGAATACAAGACGGCGCATATCCGTCGGCGAAAGCATCGTCCCCGTCTTGAATCCCCAGTCATCGTTTGATATCAACGCCCCCACTGCCTCGTAGGGCGCACATATCTCGTAATAACGCAGTAGCCGTTGCCCGACTGCATCGAACACGTCGCGCACAAGCTCGGGTTCGTCCGTCAGCAGCATGCATAGACGCTCAAAGCCGACCAGCGCAATGGCGTTTTCCAAAACGCCACCCGGGCCATAAACAATCAGCTTCATCCCGACAGGCAGCATATCCTTTGCGTGTAACAGACGGGAGTAGTCCATCCTGTCCGGCTCCGGCCAGGAATATGACTGGAATGTTGAGCGGTCATAAATCATATTCCCGGCGTTGAGGGAAATCGTCTTTTTCTTTTCGATTTCGCCGCCGGGAAAAACCATATCGCAGCCATAACAGGTAACGTAGTCATACCCAGCCCTTTGAAACGCCTCAATAATGACCGGATCGAGAGCGCCCCATTTCCAGTCCACACCCTCCTGGCCGAGAACCCTGCCGGTGAGCTTCTCGTAGAACGGGCCGTTAAGGAAAAACTCAAAAAGGGTCGGCCGCGATGGCACTTCACGCCGTAACACGCTCAGAAGGTTTTGAAAGTCGCACTTACTCATCCAATCCTCAACACACGCCGTTTTCGTGTTCGACTGCGATGACAATTCTAATCGCGGCGTAGCGAAAACTCCCGTGAATAGTCGGTCTCCATTCCACTCGACTCAAAAGTGCTATGTTTCGACTGTGTGAGGCAAATGGTTAAGCGGGCAATCCGCACAATTTGGTCTCGGTCTGCAAAACTCTTTGCCCACCCGCACTAACAGTGCATGATACTCGTTGAATAACTGTACCTCTTGGGGCAGGTTTGACTGAAACAGGTCCTGCAGACGGTCGTAATCGGCCTCGGCCTCAATCAAATGATGACGACAGGCGATTCTGGCGGTATAGGCATCGACCACGAAAATCGGCCTGTTGAGGGCATACAGCAAAATCGAATCGGCGGTCTCTTTGCCGACGCCCTTCACCTGCAAAAGCTCGCGGCGCAACTCTTCGGTAGCAACTGCATCCAATAACGATAAATCGCCATCATACTTTTCAAAAAGCCACGATATGAAGTTCTTGAGCCGTCCGGCCTTAATGTTGTAGTAGCCGGCCGGACGAATCATCTCCGCCAACTCTCGCGGCGCAAGTTTCCGTATTCGCACGGGGCTAAGCACATCCACGACCCTCAGGTTGCCTATCGCCTTCTCGACGTTCCCCCAGTTTGTATTCTGCGTCAATATCGCCCCGACCATTATCTCGAACTGCGTCTGGCCGGGCCACCAGTGCTGCGGGCCGAATCGTTCAAACATCGCCTCGTAAATCTGCGTCAATTGTTCGCTTTGCATAACTCGTTTTCCCTTACTCAAACCACGGTTGTTCACGTCGGTTCCATCATCAACAGTATGCTATCGGCAGCCCCTTATTGCAATTCTGATGCCGACCCGATAAACTGTCCATTGCAAAAAAATATTTTCCACGGAAAGGACGAACAGTTTGGCAACCAAAGGAATGGCGGACAAATTCAGATTCAGCTCCAGCCAGGTGTTTAACTTTACAAGGGATTCCTACCTCGAACGGACAAGCCGTCCGATTTACGCACTCGTCTTTCTGTTTCCCTTCATTGCCTTCTACGAGCTGGGGACCATCCTCATCAACACCGACGTCCTCAATCATACCCAGGTGCGGGTCGTTGCCTTTGTATGGCTCCAGCATTTTCTCGACTACCTCAACTTCGGCGGCAAGTTCGTCTGGGCGGCGCCCGCCCTGATGGTGATTGTGATTCTGATGGCCCTGCAACTGGTCTCCGGCAAAAAGTGGCGCGTCTGGCCCGCTGACCTCTGGCCTATGGCGATTGAGTGCATCCTGCTGGCCATACCGCTTATTGTGCTCAGCTTGTTCGTACAGGGGATGAACGGGCAAGTCAGCCAGACCGCCGTCCCCGTGCAGCTCGCGGCTGCTCGCTCCTGGCCCGACAAAACCGCGCTTCTGGCGGACATCGTAACCGGCGTCGGCGCCGGCATATATGAAGAAATGCTCTTCCGCCTCATTCTGATTTGCCTGCTTATGCTGTTCTTCCAGGACGTGCTGCGGATGAGCAGGAAAAACGCCATCGTCGTCTCCGTCCTCGTTTCAGCAGCGATGTTCAGCGCCCATCATCACGTGATTTTTCTCAACGGACAGCTCAGCAACAACGACGCATTTGACTGGACAAAATTCATATTCAGGACTTTAGCGGGCGTATATTTCGCCGTTGTTTTCGCCATCCGCGGCTTCGGAATCACCGCCGGCACGCACGCATTTTACGACATCATCGCCACGCTGATTAACGCCACGTTCTTTTGTTCGTAAAAACTTTGCCCATTCGCCGTCCCCCCTCAGTTTTTTTTTCTGAGAATCGCCTGCTGTTACTCGTTTCCCCTGCGTAGCTTGCAAAATTTTCGTCCTATAAGTATCTAAAAAGCCCCTATCAGTACTGTTAAGGGGGCTTGAATCGCACCGCCTGTTTTTTGTATAATGAGGTTGAACGAAGAAGATTCAACAGACGTTTACGAGGTTTGTCGTATTATGGAATCGTCTCCGATCAACGTAGCAATCGAAGAACTGTCCTTCAGCTTGTTCCAGAGGCCGTTGCATCCGGAATTGTTTACCGTTTTCGCCAGCCGAAAGCTCAGGACTGAGAAATACGAAGCGCACATCTGGATTACCGGCTGCACGCACGTCGTCAGCATCTTTTCCGGCGACGTCTGCCTGACCGAGGTAATCAGCGCCCCGGGCCAGATGCTTCCTCAGCGAGGCCTTATCGAGCGATTCCAGTTCCGCGGCCCGCGCTCGCACAAGTGCACCCTCAGCCGTGGCGTCAGTTATATGACCGATTTCCAGGTCGAGCGAATGAGCGCTAACCTCTATCGGCAAAGCCATACCGACCTCGAGCGCTTCGGACGCGACCGCGGCATCTTCATGAAATTCCCCGAACTTGAAATAGACGGGCTGCAACCCTTCTGCTACATTGATTACGAGGCCAGGCGGACCGAACTGCACCTCCATACCTTCGCCGCCTACCCAGACCAGATTGCGATGATTAAAACCCAGTCCCTCTTCGACTTCCAGTAATCGCGTGGCCGGCGCCGATTAGATTTGCTTACCCGGCAGCGCGGTGAATTTCTGCGCTCCTGCAGCTCGCCTCCGTTCACAAGCATACCAATAATACAGATGGCCGTCAGACGCCCTTCTGTTCGACTTTGCGTTTGAGGATTTCAAGTTTCTCGCGGATTTCCTCGGCCATTCTGCTGTTGGGAAATTCCCGCGTGATGTCAAGGCCCGTTTCGAGCGCCTTCGTCCACTGTCCGCCTGAGACAGCCAGTGAGAACTGCACGCCGAGATTGTGCAGCTTTGTCCTGAAAACGTCCCTCGCGGCCTCCTGCAAAGCAAGCCCCTCGTTAGCCGTCAGGTACTGGTCAAGCTCACGCAGGATTTCCAAACTGCGGTCGGTGGCCTGGCGCTTCACCGCATCGTCCCATGCGTTGAGCAGCACTTTCTTGCGCTCGTCCTTTTTCTCATTCAGCCGCTGCCGCATTGCAAGGGCCTTTTCGGAATTGGAAGAGGCCTTTATCAACTGCTCGATGTGTGCACTTGCCTTTGCCCATTGATGCTCTTCCAGCAGCTTTTCGATATGCGCTATCACCTGGTTCATTCGCTCGACATCGCTCGCATCCCGATACTTAGTTGCCTGCACCCGCAGTTGCTCGGCCAGTCTTTTATTCCCGGTGCGGTGGGCAATCTCATCTATGATTTCGCCGGCGGCGTCGAAGTCCTTCTGCTGGAGCTTGTCGAAGACCGCGTCCTGCAGCGTCCGCATCTCAGCATCACGAAACGCAATCGACTTGGTCGTCTCCGTCAGTCGGCTGCCCTGATTGACCTGCGCGAGGATTTCGCGCGTCTTGGCCAGCTCGTCCGCCAGGTTGTCCAGCTTGGCGTTACCATCGTCGATTGCGTCCGCCGTCCTGAACACCGCCGTCAGAATCAGCACAAGAGCGATAACAATGATAATCGCCGCTAACATGAATATAATCTGCGGGATTGCGACACCCTTCTCGGCGTCGAAAACGTCCGTAAAAATGACCAGCAGCACCACACCAATCAGTGCAACGTAGATTGCCAGGCCGTGCCATTTGAATCGGCCGATAGGATTGTCTTTTCCAAGATTCATAAAGCCCCTTCCACAAACAGGTTTATTGAATCCATCACTCGTATTATAATGCTTGAGGTGTGATTATGTCAATGAACGATTAGCGGGATGTTGGCGTGTGGGTGCGCTTCAGATTTATAGGTAAACGCTTTCTTGGGGTCATTGCGAGCGCAGCGAAGCAATCTTTACCCGCCGCTTGTCCGCTGTAGGCGGGTTCTTTTGGCGGGTCAAGGCCCGCAAATAGGGAGACAGCCAATGAAAACGCTCAAATCAGGCCTTGCACTGGTGATTGTGGCGGCGGCCGCTTGTTCTGCCGCAACACCATCGCAAATCGACTCTGCTCAGAACGCATTGACCGAGGGCAATAACAAATTCGCCCTTGAACTCTACCAGAAGCTCTCCCCGCAGCCGGGAAATCTCTTTTTCTCGCCGTACAGCATCTCGACTGCCCTGGCGCTTGCCTATGGAGGCGCTCGCAACCGGACCGCTGAACAAATGGCTGATGTCCTGCACTTTCCCACCCGCTGTCAAGAGCCGAACAAAGCCGCCGTCAGCGAGATTGATTTCCACGCCGTCTTCGGCAGTGCAATCAGGAATTTCAACGAACAAGGCGGCAAGGGCGCCTATGAATTGACCGTAGCCAACGCCTTGTGGGGACAAAAGGGTTACGCTTTTCTGCCGCAGTATATGAAACTTGTGCAAACGCAATACGACAGCGAATTGCAGGATGTTGACTTCTCGGCCAATATCGAGGCCGCCAGGATAATCAATACCTGGGTCGCGCAAAAAACAAAGGAAAAGATAAAAGACCTTATTCAGCCGGGCGCATTGAATTCTTTGACTCGGCTGGTCCTGACCAACGCCATTTACTTCAAGGGCAAATGGGCAAGCCAGTTCAGCAAAGACACGACTCGGCAGGAACCATTCTTTCTGGCGGATGCCGGCAAGGCCGATGTCCCTATGATGAATCAGAAAGAACATTTCAAGTACGCTGAGGATAATGATTGTCAGGTCCTTGAAATGCCCTATGTGGGGGATGAACTTTCGATGATTATCCTGCTGCCGAAAGATACTAAAGGCATCGACACACTTGAGAAAAACCTCACCGCCGATGCGCTCTCGGGCCGCCTCGCCAAACTTCGCAAAGACGAGGTCAGTGTTTTCATTCCCAGGTTCAAAGTTACGAGCCAGTTCGGTTTGAATGACGTCCTGGCCTCGATGGGAATGAAGGACGCATTCTCGCCCAATGCTGCTGACTTCTCGGGTATGACGGGCAATAGAGAACTGTTTATCTCGGCGGTCGTTCACAAGGCATACGTGGATGTCAACGAGGAGGGTACCGAGGCCGCCGCGGCCACTGGCGTGGTAATGAGCACAACTGCAATAAGGCAAGTGCCCGTGTTCCGCGCCGACCATCCGTTTATTTACCTTATCCGCGACAATGTCACGGGCAGTATCCTCTTCCTCGGCCGAATGGCAAATCCCGCAAATTGACAAACCGGACAGGAGAAGAACCCAATTATTACGCTGAAAATGAAGATGAGGCCAGATGGGGTTGATTCTGGGACAGGTGGGGGTGAATCTGCGTTTTTAAGGTGGAAATGGGGTTTCTGGTGGTCAGATGGGGTTGTTAAATGGTCAGATGGGGTAGGTATGGACCCCATCTAAGTTTTTAAGCAAAAAACAAAGATTTTGGTGTGCTTCCTTGATTGGAGCGAAAGATGGGTAATTCAATTTCGAGGCGAAGGTTCCTGCGGGCGGTCGGGGCGGGGGCAATGTATTCAGTCCTTTCACGCTGCGTCGAGGGCGCTGATGAGCAGGTTAATATGCGTCCGGCTTATCATATCACCTCTTACAACGAAGTGGCCTGGCCCTTTGACCCCAACGCCGCCATTTACTGGAAAGGCCGCTATCACCTTATGTACATCAGGAAAAGCCCGGGCGGCTGGGGACACG
Organism: uncultured Pirellulales bacterium; assembly: GCA_964353475.1. Taxonomy (GTDB): domain Bacteria; phylum Planctomycetota; class Phycisphaerae; order Sedimentisphaerales; family Anaerobacaceae; genus CAYGVZ01. The sequence continues at coordinate 25,035 of CAYGVZ010000001.1, forward strand.
TCTCCAGCGAGGACCTCATCCGCTGGAAAAGACATCCTAACGCCGTCATCTTCGACCTCAGCGGCAACGCATTTATCAACAAAGAGGGCATTCCAACCATCGTCTCCGGCCACGGAGGCGTTTCGGTGGCTATTGCCCAGGACGAAGATTTGAATGTATGGAAGTTCATATCCATAAAGAAAGGCCCTCAATTCGGCGACCCGCATCCCTCACAGTTCGACCTCTGGGACCCCCACGGCTGGCTGGAAGGAGACAGATATTTCGCCATCTTCGGCTGTCACCCGTGGAGGCGTCCGATTCCCGCCACGGTCTGGAAATCGACGGATTTGAAAAGATGGCACTATATCGGCCCGCTGCTCAGTCGCGAAATGCCCGATGTCGAACCCTTCGAAGACATCTCCTGCCCCGATTTCTTCAAGCTCGGCGATAAACATATGCTACTGTGCATATCTCACATAAAGGGCGCACGCTACTATCTCGGGGAGTTCAGGGATGAGCAGTTTCACCCTGAATCGCACGCCCGAATGAACTGGCCCGGCGGCGCCTGCTTTGCTCCCGAAACCCTGCTCGACCACAAGGGCAGACGCATTATGTGGGCCTGGGCAACCGACAGCCACCGATACCCCAAACGACAATTAGCTCTCGGCTGGGCCGGTACCCTGACGATGCCGCGAGTGCTCTCCCTGGCCTCCGACAGCACGCTTCTAATCAAGCCCGTAGAGGAATATGAGAACCTGCGACAAAATCTGCGGAAATATGAAAATATCGCAGTCGATGCCGGCACCGAAAAGCTGCTCAAAGATATCAGCGGCGACTGCCTCGAACTGATGGTCGAAATGGCTCCGGGCTTTAACTCGCGGTGCGGCGTCAAGGTCCGACGCAGCCCACAAATGCAGGAGCAGACCGTCATATCCTGTGACCCGCGAAAAAAGCTGCTGCGCATCGACGTTGAAAAAAGCTCGCTGGACAGGGAAATCGTCTATCATACATACGTGCAGAACTACGACGGCAGGCATAACACCCCGCCGGCAAGCGCAAATCTTCCGGTAACGGCTCAGGAAGCGCCCTTCGAGCTGAAGACCGGCGAGCCGCTGCAACTGCGAATCTTCCTCGACCGCACAATACTCGAGGTCTTCGCCAACGACCGTCAATGCCTGACCCAGCGCATCTACCCCACACGTCCTGACAGCATCGGCGTATCTCTGTTCAGCACAGACGGCAGCGCCGAATTCACATCCCTCAAAGCATGGGATATGGCGCCGATTGCGGTCGAACCGGATAGTGAAGGACAACAGGCCTGAAAAACCCGGCACAAGACAAATCTGCAAACCTGCCAATCAGGTAAATCTAAATCCGGTGACACCATAATTTGTTCCTTATCGTTTGCAAATACAACTGCCGGACAGCCATCTATGGTGAATTACGGGTGGGAAGCCGGGTTCGAAATTATTGGTTCTCCGTGTAATCCGCGATTAAAAATCTTCGTGCCTTTGTGCCTTTGTGGTGGAAAATTTCACTTGACACAAAACAATCCTTATTGTATAATTCCCATCGAACAATGAGAAAGTGAGCATTCTATGTTAGATTCGGAGAGTTCATCGACTACCGCTCGTAGCGCAGCGGAGACCCCGCACCTACTTCCACTGCCGCATCCGCTTCCTAATCATCTTGCCCAACCTACCCACTTTAACCCCCGAACACCCCTTCGCTCTAAGAAGTCGGTGCGGGGCATCTTACCCAATTTCCTCTTGCTGGCAGGGTGTGATTATGCAAAACGAACCCAATTTCCGAAGATGCAGAATGAACTTAACCCCCTACTCAAAAAGAACTTATGCAAAAACCACCCTCTCCGCCGACCCGAAAAACAAAGCCAAAACAAAGCCAATCGAATCATCCTGTTCGGCACTTCCGGCGGTAGTGAATAATCGCCCAGACAGCGATTGCCGGCAAAGGCATAAGCACAACCCACAGCGGGTTTACCTTTATCCCGAGGTTCCACAGAATTATATGATACTGAACAGCCAGCAGGAAAATGCCGGTCAGGACGGCAAGTGCGCCGTAGAACCTCCTGAACGCCTCGATGTTCGCCGCTACCGAGCCAATCCGCGGCACGACCAGCACCAACAGGACAAGCACTGCAAGAATCCCCGGCATCATAAACAGGCCAAGCGCTTTGGGCACATAGCCATTAACCCGTCCCTGAAAGTCCCAGTGGCAGGCCATCCTCTCCGGCATCTGCGGATAAAAGTATGCGCCTGTGCAAAATCCAGCCAGCAGCAGGGCGACAGCGAGCCATTCAGTTCGCGTAAGGCGGAATTTGCCTCGCCTTTCATTTTGCTGTACAAGCTCGCCGTAATCCGCAGGCGGCCCCATTTCCGTGATAATCTGCTGGAAATTTTCCCAGGTGCGCTGCTGCGACCCGAGTTCGGCAAAACGTTTCTCCAAATGACCAGCCACATCTGCAAGGATTTCGAAACTACGCGGATGCCTGGCTTGCGACAAGACCTGCTCAATCCTTTTCAGGTAATCTGCCTTGACCTCGCTCCACATCACCGATGCATCATCAGGTGCAAGACCTCGTACAGCGGAATTGACTGCCTCGATAAGCTGGTGCGGCTCATCGGTTCCGATGTGCATCTTCTTGCCGGACTTGAGCACAATTGTAACCGCTTTCATCCCCGAAACATTATACAACCAGCCGTCGCCTGTTGTGTGAATCCCCCAGCCGCAGACGACTCCCTTGAACGGCTCACAATATGCAATATCACCAATGGCAATCTTCTTTCGGAAAATCCCCGCCCCAAAGCAGAATGTCAGAAAGGCGTCTTTTACCTCGACGGCCATCCTGTAACCGAATACAAAAATCACCACGCCGATAAGAGCCAGCCAGTATGCAATAATCTCCGGCGGGCCTTTGGCAAGTATTTTCACGGCCACACCTGCGCCTGCAAGTATGACGCTTGTTACTATCAGCACCCATCCCGGCTGGCTGTGCCTGTATTCTGTACTCATAAAGCAGTCCCTTTCCTGATTGATTCCAAACTGCCGATAAGCAAGTCCCAGTGCCTGTTCATATCTTCAAGGGCTTTCTGCCCCGGTTCCGTCAGGCGAAAATACTTTCGCGGCGGCCCATCGGTTGATAGCTCGGAGTAACTTGTCACCAGGCCGTCTGTTTCCAGCCGGGCAAGAATTGGATAGATATTGCCTTCCCGAATTTGCAAGCCCTCGATACGCTTCATTGTCTGCACCATTTCATAGCCGTGTGATGGGCCTCGCCGCAGCAGGTTCAATACGACTATATCCAGCAAGCCCTTTCGCAGTTGCGTCTGCCAGTTTTCGAGGTTCATATCCTCACCCGGCCTTTGCCATCCAAACACAAACCAAATCTCCTTTCCACTATACTATATTACGGTGTACTGCATTGTCAAGTGGGAAATTTTAGAATTTTGCAGAAGAATATCCATCTCCCGATCAGGACGAAACCGCCCACTGAAATCGCTCCAGCACTACTACGAAGCGGTCTGTGTTGCCGAAACGCATCGCGTTTGTTGCTGATTGCGAACGCAATATGCAACTCCTTACTATTGCGAGTGTTAGATATTGAAAACCGGCTATTCAGTGTCGCAGATGTGGTCTTGAGGCAACAGCAACGCGTAACTGGTGTCTGCCGCATTTTCGGGACGATGCGCAGACGCCGCAGGAACGGCAGAACATACCGGCCTTGCGCTGGCTTTTTGCGGACTCAAAATAAATGTTCCCGCCACCATACTCCATTGCGACACAGGCACGGCTGTTGCACAAATACGAGAGATAGTCGGAGGTGCTGAAGGGTACTGGCAGTCGAAGTCGTTGTTGTGGAGAATCCGGTGATGGACGAGGCCAGTTTGGAAAACAAGCTCAACGAGCTGGTGGAGCAGTTCGGCGGGTCAAAGGACCCCGAGTGCGGGCGGCTGGCTATGATGGCCAGGCAGGCACAGGTAAACAGCAAGCAGTTGCAGCAGAGCGTCAGCAAGCTGCAGGAATCGCTCGATTACCTGCGAATATGCATCAAATACCTTCTGTTAGACATTGAAGCGACCCGCAGGGAGAATGAATACCTGCGAAAGCTCCTGAAAGACCACGAGGAGTAACCCGCAAGCCGGCTGTCCCAGCGACTGCGCGGGGTGCACCTTTATTTTTGCGCGCCAGTGTTGACAGTTCCGTTTTTTCACCATACATTTGCATACAATCCGGCCTATCGATGAGCAATGTATGCAAACCAGAAGGCAGTTTCTCAAACAGGCGCAACTGGCGGCGGTATCAGCGGGGACATCTTACATCCTATCGGGTTGCGCCCTGAGCGCGCAATCACGGCCGGCAACAAGGCGCAAACCCAATATTGTCTTTATTATGACCGATGACCACGCAGCGCACGCGATGAGCTGCTACGGCAGCAGGATAAATAAGACACCGAACCTGGACCGGCTGGCAAAGGAGGGAATGAAGTTTACAAACTGTTTCTGCACAAATTCCATTTGCGCGCCGAGCAGAGCGACAATCCTTACCGGCAAGTACAGCCATCTCAACGGCGTTATAAATAACGCAGTGGCATTTGAAGGCCGCCAGCAGACGTTCCCAAAACTCCTGCAACAGGCCGGGTACGAAACTGCCTTAATCGGCAAATGGCACTTGATTAGCGACCCGACCGGCTTCGATTACTGGAACATCCTGCCTGGCCAGGGCGAGTACCATAATCCCGAATTCATCGAGATGGGCCGGCGCGCCAAGTACGACGGTTATGTTACCGACATCATTACAGACAAGTGCATTGAGTGGCTGATGAATCGCGAGGGTGATAAGCCGTTCTGCCTGCTATACCACCACAAGGCGCCGCACAGACACTGGCAGCCCGATGAAAAACACACCGCGATGTATGAGGATGCGGACATTCCCGTTCCGCAAACTTTTGATGACGATTGGAGCAGCCGCAGCCCCGCTGCACACCAGCAGGAAATGACGATTGAGCATCACCTTGTTGATAGAGACCTCAAGGTCGAGCCGCCGGCGGGCTTGAGCGGACCGGCCCTCAAACGCTGGAAATATCAGCGGTATATCAAGGATTATCTGCGGTGCATTGCCTCGGTGGATGACAACGTGGGGCGATTCCTCGATTATCTCGACAAAGCAGGCCTGACAGATAACACCGTCGTAATTTACACGTCCGACCAGGGGTTTTTTCTGGGCGACCACGGCTGGTTCGACAAACGGTTTATGTACGAAGAGTCGCTGCGCATGCCGCTGCTTGTTCGCTACCCGCCGCTCATCAGGCCCGGTTCGATTAACACCGACATTGTTTTGAATATCGACTTTGCGCCGACTCTTGTGGATTTAGCCGGTGCGCCTGCACCTGCTGATATGCAGGGTTACAGTATCCGGCCGCTGTTGAGAGGCCGAACACCGACCGACTGGCGAAGGTCGATGTACTATCACTATTATGAATATCCCGGCTGGCACAGCGTCAAGCGACACTACGGGGTGCGCACCCAGCGTTACAAGCTGATGCACTTCTATTACGACATCGACGCCTGGGAGTTATACGACCTTCAGAGCGACCCCGATGAGCTTCAGAACGTTTATGACAAGCCCACCTACGCACAGGTTGTGAACAATCTCAAGGCGGAACTGCGGCGGCTGCAGCACCTGTACGGCGACTCGGATGAATCAGCGCAACACTTCGTGAAAGAAGGTCCCGCGGGGGATATGCCCGCTGACTGGCAGAAGAGAAGATAAATCCAAAGCATCCCCAACCCCGGTGAAACCGGCGCCCGAATACCCGCTCGTCAATTCGATTATTAGCGAACAGGTCCCGCCGGCGGACGCTGCCGCATTTGCTGTTGTTGCATCATTTGCTGCTGCATCATCTGGAACGCAGTCATAATCTCGGTCAGATGTTCCTTGGGTACGCCAATGTCAATCGCTAAGCTGCCGTTCTGGATTCTCCCCGCGAAGACAAGGTTGCTTTTGCTTGGGATATCTATCTGGGCCATAGATAGAGGCATCATAGCGCTCATCACCCTAAACACCCGTAGATAGTTGTAGCTAACAATCATATCGGCGTTGTTTGCGTCAGGAACAATCGCCAGGGCTTTTTGCATCTCCGAGCAAACCTGGGCGGGCGGGCCTGCCTTGACGCGGTCAATGAGATTGCGAAGCAAATTGGGGTCGTTTGCGACCGTACAGACCCACAAACCATTTACAATCGCCCAGCGGTACTCCAGCGATTCGCCGTACATCGTGCGGAACATATTGTATTCGGGCGAGTTGGGGTCGCCCCATTTCATACCAAAGGTTGCCGCATCTATCGGAATCCCGTTGTAACTGTCAACGCCGCGTTTGACAGTGAGGGTGGTCTCCATCCCCATTTTCTTGAGGAACTCGGCGATTACACTCCCTGTCCACGTCCGGTCGAACTCATCTGTGGCCTTGTTGAACTCGTTGATGTCTTTGACGGCGATGACATACTTATATCGAATCGGCGACCTGGCATTCGGCTTCACCAGGAATGAGTAGAAAGACGCACCTCCCAGTGAATCGATAAGGTCCCTGCAGAGTTTCCTTGTTTTTGCGACATCGGCCGCGTTGGGGTCTTTTTCAATTACCTGCGCCATCAAGGTAATAAACTTGTCGTTAATTTTCTTCATCGCCCTGTGGTTTGTCCACTGGATGCAGTTCATTACTGCGCCGTCCTCGGCATAGCCGGCCAGGTCGTTCTTTCGCTGTGTCGCGGCTTCAGCAACAAGAATGCCGGCTGTTTCAGTCCCCGGCAAGGCATTGAATGCGGTCCTCAAAACCAGAAGGTCGGGTTTGGGACTGGCGGCTATTGTGATGGACTTGCCTTCGTCCAGCAGCACCTTTAGAAGACGCGAGTACGTGTCCATCATCACAACGGGATTCATCGACGGCGCCGGCTGGTTCGAATCGGCGCGTTTCTGCATCGTTGTCTTGAGTTGTTCAAGTTGCGCAAAAAGCATCGGGCCGTATGTCTTTGAGACCGTCTGGATGTTTCCATAAGCCCAGATACGCTCTGCAGCGGCCTGCTTCTTTTCCGGTACACTGAGCACGCTCGCTAAGACGCCTGCGCCGGGCGCCGATATACCCTTGGCCTTGGCAAGCGTCTTGGCGTAGTCACGAGCAAGCAGCCCATAAGAGCCCACCCTGGTGATACAGCACAGCGGTTTGCCGTTGGCTGTGACCGTCGAAATACCATTAGCGTCGGGTTTGGCGACGTTTGTGTTTGCGTCGATAATCTGGTTGTAGTCGCTTATCGGAATCAGGCCGAAGATTTCAGGGGTCGGCTGGTTGGCCTCTGCGACCGCAAACACTGCAAAGCTGCCCGACATGTTCACGCCGGCAAGCTCGGGGCTGCCCAGCATCGCAGCAAGCTGTGTTCGCACCATCATTGACACGCCAAGGGGCATAGGCGAGACCCCCGCAAGGAACTGGTCGAGCATATTTGCAGTGTAATCGAGGTTGTTCACCCGCACGCAGAACAGGACGTCGGCGGGTATGATGTTAAACAGCGTATCACCCGCCGGCTCGGCGCCCCCAGCCATGGCGGCGGTGATGATTACACACAGGTTAACCGCGACCATAGTTCTCATCACTGTGGACTTGAACATTTGTCACTACCTCCCTATAAATTGTCTTTAGTCGAGTCCCGCTTTGCTCCCGCAACAATGCAAATGGGAATACTGTTACTATAACCGCAGGCCCCAAAATGCTCAACACAATTCCGCAGGAAACGCCCCTGCTGCGCAGAACTGCCGTCCCGGCGGAATGGGATTATTGACAGAAACGGAAGACGCCCCATAAGACAATCTGCGAGAAGCAGGAAAGAGAACTATGTCTGTTAACTCTGGGCCAATTGTATCATTGTTCTTGCGATATCAGGCAACGTCACGACAACTTCGGCTGCACCTCGCGTTATCGCTTCTTTGGGCATACCAAAGACCACAGATGATGCCTCGTTCTGGGCAATTGTACGGGCGCCCGCCTTGCGCATACTCAGCAGGCCGTTGGCGCCATCGTCCCCCATTCCGGTTAGTATTGCGCCAACGGCATTAACACCCGCGAACTTCGTTTTCGTCCACGGCCAATATCATTGGCCCGCGGGCGAATCGCCGCGGCCGGCCGAAAGGAATTCATAAGACATTGCTTGTTCGCCGGGCAGTGATACTGCCCCCGCCCCCTCAGAAGACGCCGGGGAAACTTCAAGCAGCGGTTCGGCCAAAATTACTGAATGAAGCTGAGAAAATAGAATTGGATACGGCCCCCCAGGGGGACGGCTTGCGCCGGTGAGGCCAGTTGTGTGAGAGGTAATACCAATTGCAATTAAAAGATGCGATTGGTGTCATTGCGAGCGCAGCGAAGCAATCTGGTTTTTTAGATTGCCACGGCCTAAACGGCAGGCCTCGCAATGACGACCTGCTATCTCAAAAGCGCATATATTTAACACAATTGGTATAAGAGGTCTGTCGGTATAAACCGACAGACCTTGATTGCGTTGGAGTAATGGGGCGCAAAATGGAATCGAACAGGGAACAATGAACCCGCCACACCAGTCAGAAGACGCTGGGTAAACTACGGCGGGCAAGCGTCGAACCCACCTGTGGCGGGGAGGCATTGAACTCAGTATACAGGGCGGGGCCTGCCAAGGTATAAGCATCGTTCAAAGAAGGCGGTCGGTATTTCC
>CAYGVZ010000002.1:0-30014 GCA_964353475.1 uncultured Pirellulales bacterium
CGTAATCAGCAAAATACTCATCCCATTTTGCTTTTGCAGCTCGTCCAGCAAATCAAGTATCTGCGCCTGGATGGTAACATCGAGCGCGGTGGTCGGCTCATCGGCTATCAACAACTGCGGCCGGCAGGATATCGCCATAGCAATCATAACCCGCTGCCGCATACCGCCCGACATTTGATGGGGGTACTCATTCGCGCGCTGCTCAGCATCCGCGATACCCACCTGCTTGAGCGTCTCGACCGCCTGGGTCCAGGCCTGGTCTTCGCCTTTTTTCTGGTGCTGGCGAATCGCCTCGACAATCTGCTCGCCCACCGTGTAAACGGGATTCAAGCTGGTCATCGGCTCCTGAAAAATCATTGCGATGCTGTTGCCGCGAATCGTGCGCATACGTTTTTCAGACAGTTCACGCAGGTTATGGCTCTTGAATTTTATCTTGCCGCAGACGATTTTGCCCGGCGGGTCCGGGATAAGGCGCATTATGGCCAGCGCCGTCACGCTTTTGCCGCAGCCGCTCTCGCCGACCAAAGCAAACGTGCTGCCGGCCTTTATCGCGAGGTTGACATCCTGGACCGCGGGCGCAACGCCTTCTTCAGTGAAGAAACTCACGCTCAGTTCCTCAATCGACAGCAGGACGTTATCGTTCATTGCGCCTTCCTCAAGCGTGGGTCAATGGCATCCCGCAGCGCCTCGCCGACAAGATTATACGCCAGCACGGTGAAGAATATCGCCAGGCCCGGAAAAATGGTAAGCCACCACAGGAATCGACCCGTGGTGCTGACGCCCAAACTGAGCATCTGTCCCCAGCTTGGGGTAGGCGGGGCGACGCCGAAACCGAGAAAACTCAGCGCGGCCTCGATGAAGATGGCCTCGGCAATACCGAAGGTGGCGCTGACTAAAACGGGGGCGATGCCGTTTGGCAGCATGTGCCGAAACAGGATACTGCGCAAAGGCAGGCCCAGCGAGACCGCCGCCTGTACAAAGTCCTGTCCTCGCAATTTGAAAAACTCAGCGCGTATGAACCTTGCGTCGCCGGTCCAGCTTGTTATGCCGATGATAATCATAATATTGAATAAACTGCGGGGAAAAAACGCCACGATGGTGATAATCAGGAAGAAAACGGGTATGGCCATCATTATTTCAACGAATCGCATACCAAGAAAGTCGATTTTCCCTCCGAAATAGCCGAGGATCGCGCCCACGATTATGCCTATGATTGTGGATATGCCCACCGCCACAAAGCCGACGGACAATGAGATCCTGCTGCCGTGAATCAGGCGGGCGAGGACGTCCGCACCTACGTCGTCGGTGCCGAGCCAGTGCTGCTTAGTGGGCGGCTTTTCCCGCACGACTAATTCAGTCCTGGCATAGCCATAAGCCACCCGCGGGAAAATCGCCCTGCTCGCCTTGCCGGAGGACAGCATCGCTTTGTAATCGGTCGCATCAAGCCGCTTTGGGATAAAGACAAAAAACAGCACCGTCCCGACCAGTACTATCAGAGAATTAACGCATATTTGCCTCCAGAATACGCCCGAACGAACAGAGGGGTCGATGCGCCTGTGGTTGCGGCGAATCAGCAATAACTGCATAAGCGCGACGGTTGCCGCGAGAAAGATGCTGTAATCACTGGCGGTCAGGGAGTGAAAGAGAGGATACTGCCATTTGCCTTCAATCTTGATTGCAAAGGGCTTGTCATTGGCGAGAAACGGTGCAAGAACAGCTACCAGGAACAAGAACACTATAAAACCGAGGCAGGCCAGGGTCGTCCACCTCTTTGCGAACTGTTTCCAGACCAGCTCACCGTAAGAGACGCCCCACTGCGCCGTTTTATCATTGTGTGCCATTAATTCACACCGCACTTTCAAAACTTATTCTCGGGTCAACCATCGCGTAGGCAATGTCGCCGGCGAGCAATCCGACAAGGTTCAGGACGCCGCCCATCGTCGCCACCGCCATAACCACGTTGTAGTCACGAGTTGTTACCGCCTCAAACGCGAGCATCCCCATACCGGGAACGCTGAAGATTCGTTCGATAATAACCGAGCCGCCAAGCATCGCCGGCAGCAGCGTCGCCATAATCGTTATCACCGGGATAATGCTGTTGCGAAGGGCGTGTCTGAATATCACTACCGTATTCGACAGTCCTTTTGCCCTTGCGGTGCGGACGTAATCGGCCCGCAGATTATCTAACATCCCCGCGCGTACCTGTTTTGTCAGGTAGGCAAACCCGCCGTAAGTCAGACACAGTACCGGCAGGACAAGATGCCACAGCCGGTCTGCAAGCCACGGGAAGAACGCCAATTGCTCGGCGTTATTGCTCGATAGCCCCGCGGGTGGAAACCACTGGATAAACGTCGGGCCGCAGAAATAACCAATCATCATCTGCCCCACCCACATTACCGGCAGCGACCAGAGGACAAACAAGACAACGGAGATGGCACGGTCGAAGAACCGGCCGTGGCGCACCGCCGCCAGGACACCCAGCGGAATCGACACAGCATAAATCAGTACAAATGCAATAATGTTGAGCGAGAGCGTTATCGGCAGGCGTTCCTTGATAATGTCGATGACCGGACGATGATGCTTGATGGAGTCGCCGAAATCCAGCCGGGCCACCCGCCTTAGCCAGGTCGCATACTGAATGTGGACGGGTTTATCGAGACCGTACAGGCGCATCCTCGCCGCCCGCACGTCCGCCGCACGCGCTGCATCCAGCATCCCGCCCGGCCCCATACTTAGAGATACAGGGTCTCCCGGCGCGAGTCGGCTGATGGCAAAAACCATTATCGTTATGCCTAACAGAGTCGGTATCATCAAAAACAGGCGTCTTATGATATAGGTTGTCATTTATATTTCTGCTTATCCCTGGGGACATACCATTCGCGTTCATCGAGGCCAAGCTTATGCACAATGACGTTCTCAAACCGCTTATCCAAGAAGCGCTGCTCCGGCCGGGTATATACGAAAGTGTAGGGCTGCTGCTCGTGGATTATCCGGTGAAAACGGTGGTACATTTCGTTTCTCGCGGTCTCATCAAGCGTTTTTCTCGCCTCCTCAATAATCGCATCGGCCTCGGCATTTTTGAAACCGACATAATTGGAGCCGCGATTGCCGATTTGCGATGAGTGCCAAATCTGGTACGGGTCTTCCTCTGTTCCCCCGCCGCCCCAGGCCATGCTTACGGCGTCAAATTGTCGGTCGTGCACTCGCTGGATGAAGACCGACCATTCGTAAGGGTCAAGAGTGATCTCAATTCCAACCTTCGCGGCTTCATCCTTCACTGATTTCGCAATCTGCTCATGCAGCACCAAATCGCTGCCAATCATATACTTGAATCTAAACGGGACGCTGTCTTTGTCGCGTATGCCGTCGCCGTCGGTATCTCTCCAGCCCGCCTCATCAAGCAACTGCCGAGCACGCTGTGGGTCATAAGGCCACGGCTGTATATTAGGGTCGCACTGACGGCCGTAAATGTAAAACGGCCCAGTGGGGACTTTGGCGTCCGGGTTTCTCAGGAGATACTTGCATATCTTTTCCCTGTCCACCAGATGCGTCATAGCCAGCCGGACACGCTGGTCTTTGAAAAACGGCCTGTCCTGATTCCACCCTATCCAGAAATAACCCACAAACGGCGTCCAATACGACAAGGGCCTGATGTCCTTCGTAAACGCCTTGTCGGAAGACAACTCGGCATATTGGTCGGGTAGCGGCCTTATATAGTCAACGTTGCCGGACCTGAGGGCCTGAACGGCGGCGGTATCATTGGTAATAATCCGATATACAATTTTCTTGAGCTTTGGTTTTGGGCCCCAGTAATTCTCATTGCGCGCCAATACAATCTCCCTGCCCACGTCCCATTTTTCGAAAACAAAAGGTCCGCTGCCTACAGGATTCGACCTTCGCTTGTTGAACTTCTCAGGGTCATTGAAGTCAAAGATATGTTTAGGCAATATCCCTGAATCAGCCATACGCGTGTAATCGAGAGACAGGAAATAGACCCTCTTCATAAAAAACTTTACTTCCCGCTCGCTGATTTCCACGACTCGGTCAATGTCCCTGTAATAATTAGCCAGGGGTGCAGCATCGACCTTCGGGTTAGTTATTGTCTCATACGTAAAAACCACATCGTGGGCGGTAACGGGGTGACCATCCGAAAAATGCGCATCAGCCCTGAGGCGAAAAGTGATTTCCAGACCATCTTTGGAAATCTCATAGCTCTCTGCCAGCAGCGGTTTTGGTTTAAAGTCATCAAGGTCGGAGGTCAAAAGGCCTTCGCATATATTATTTCCGGTATAGCCGGTTACAATCCATTTTGCGTATACACTCGTCGAAGTTACGGGATTCAAGGTTTCTGGCTCGGCGTCCAGGCACCACACGAGCCAGTCGCCCTCATCGCCGGGCTGGTTTGGGTCGGCGGTTTGAGTTTGCTGATATGTTGCCGGCTGTGAGCGGGCAACAGGCCCCGACCTTTCCCATCGGCTTATCAGCATGTTCAAGCGTTCATACAGCCGGTCGGCCTGTATCATCGCCAGAACTTGCAGGACAACCATTACGAACAAGAACAGGAATAAAAAGAACTTAAATACCCCGCCTCTGCCGTTCATAGCTTTGCTCCGCTCTAACGAGCATCAAGTATCGTTTTTTTGCCTTTTTCCTTTTTGCTTTTCACTTATATCTCTGACTATTCTTCGGCACATACCATTCGAGATAATTAAGGCCCAGGGGGTGAACTTTTATATTCTCGAAACGCCTGTCAACCAGCCGCATCGTCGGCCTTGCAAACAGGAATGTATATGGCTGTTCTTCGTGAAATATACGATGAAGCTGCCGTGACAGCTCATCTCGCTTCTGTTCATCCATTGTGCGTCTTATCTGCTCAAGCAGGGCATCCGCCTGCGGGTTGCGAAACCCCACGTAGTTTGCCCCGCGGTTGCCTATTTGCGATGAGTGGAGTATCTGGTAGTTGTCCTCAACAATATCCCCGCCCCAGCCCATAACCATCGCCTCGAATTTTCTGTCTGAAAGCCGGGGCAGCAGCACCGACCATTCCATCGGGTCAGCGACAACTTCGATGCCGACCTTTGCGCACTGGTCTTTCAGCAGTTTGGCAAGACGCTGATACAAGGTATTATCAATTGAATAGAGGAATTTGAATCTGAACGGCGTGCCGTTCTTGTCCCGCAGCCCGTCGCCGTCGCTGTCTCGCCAGCCCGCCTCATCCAGCAGTTGTTTTGCCTTTTGCAGGTCGTATGGCCAGGGCCTGATATTCGGGTCGTTCTGGGCCCCTTTGATATAAAACGGCCCCGTTATCACCTGTCCAAAGTCCTTGAGCAGTTCCGAGACAATCTGGTCGCGGTTGAGTATATGTGTCATCGCGAGGCGAACCCGCCTGTCTGTAAAGTACGGCGTGTCCTGATTCCAGCCGATATAGAAGAACGGCGTGCCGGGGCTGTAATACGAAACGCAGGCAAAGTCCCTGTTGAATTCCGCGTCATTGACAAGGTCGGCAAACTGTTCCGGCTCAGGAATTACAAGGTCAACCTGGTGCGCCCGCAGCGCCTGCACTGAGGCGACCGCGTTGGTGATAAATCTATACGCGACTTTCCTGAGCGGCGGCTTCGGCCCCCAGTAATTCTCATTTCGCCGCAGGACAATTTGCCTGCCCGTCTCCCAACTCTCAAACACATAGGGTCCGCTGCCGACCGGATTCGAGGCGCGCTTGTTGAACTGGGCCGGGTCATCGAATTGATAAATATGTTTCGGATATATCCCGATATCCCAGAACGACAGGACCTCCAGCGCCTTGAAATGGAACCTGTCCATAAAAAACCGGACGGTCCGCTGGTCTATTTTTTCGACCCGGTTGACGTCGATATAGAAATTCGCAATGTTCGCCGCGTCGATTTTCGGATTGCGTATGGTCTCGTATGTGAATATCACGTCATCTGCGGTAATCGGGACGCCATCTGAGAAGTGTATGTCATCTCGCAAATGAAACGTAACCTGCAGGCCATCCGGAGAAATCTCGTAACTTTGCGCCAGCAGCGGCCTGAGCTTTATTTCATCGAAGTCGTAAATCATCAGCGGCTCGAAGATGTTAAGGACCGTAATCCATCGCGAATAGATGTCGTTGTCAACGTTAATCTGACTCAGCGTCTTCGGCTCGACGTGCATACACCAGATAAGCCAATCGCCTTCGTCGGCCGGCTGTTCCCCGCCCGGTACTGTATTCGGCGGTATGTCTGTTTGCGAGATGCGATTCTCGCCCAGCCCGTCCAGCCGATTCAGTGCCTCGTAGAAGCGGTCGGACTGAAGCATAGAGAAAATCTGCAGGACAATGATAACCGCAAGGAAAACCAGTACCAGAAATGTGCTAAGCCATCCACGGCCGTTCATACAACCAAACCTCCAATGTCTGGCTACTACCGCTCAAAGCAGGTCGTGCCTGCCACGTCGCATCTATCTACTTCGCCGGGGGCGGAGGCAGCGCCTGCGGCGCGACAAGTTTGCTGCCGTCCGGGGCCGCCCCATAGTCAAAACCGAGCTCGGTCGGCAACTGCCCCGCCTTTGCCCCTTCGCCCAACAGGCGATTATGCTCCTGCAGCAACGCTGCCATATCCCCCGCCTCAACCGCCCGTTTTATCGCCGTCTGCGACTTTTTGGTGAGCGTCAGCAGATGCGTCTTCTCTGTCTCCAAAAGCACCGAAGCAAGATGCTCTTTCTGCGTAGCGCTTAGTTTGTCGGCGCCCTTAATATACCTTTGCATAACGCAGGATAACAGTTGTCCGAAACGGCGCCCCGCTTCCACCTTTGTGGGGTTCGACGACTTCATCTGTTCGGCCAGGGCGCCAAACAGGGGCGCTTCGAGCAACTCATATTCGGCGGTCCAGTCGCTGTAACTTTTTATCCTCGCGTCGGCAATCGTCAAAAGCATCTCCTCCGCGTCTAAGAGCTTTGACTTGGCCGCAAACTCCACCATTAGCGCCATTGTTTCGGGGCTGCTGCCCGCAGCGGTTTTTTTCAGTTCGCCGGCGATTTTTCGCAACAGGTCACCGCCGCCCTGGCCTGAAGTCAGCTTTGCCACAATCGCGGGATTCGTTACAGAATGAACAGCCCAGTAGGAAATCGCCTTGTTTTTATCGCCCACGTACGGCAAAGCAATCTCAACAAGCCGGACATCTTCCAGAGCGTCTATAAGCATCAGCAAATTCAGCCGCACGCGAAACTTCTGCTGCTCATTCGGCAACTGCTCGACATCCCGCAGTGCAGCCGAGATGTGCTTGCTCGCCGACTCAGAGAATTGCTGGGCATACTGTACCTGCGTCGCCTCTTTGCTTGTGCTGTACGCCTGGATGACGGCCCTGGCGTTCGACACCGAGCTGAAATCCTGCGTCTGTATCAGTTCCGTAACAGCCGCAGCAACAAAACTATCGATTACCGCCAGGTCTTTGGCGTCAAGCACGCTCTTGCTGCGCACCGCCTCGATACCGGTGGTATCCACCGCCGGCGTCGGCTGTATGAGAAACAACAATGCCACTGCTACGGCGACAATTCCGCTTGTCAACCTCATTGCATACAATCCTCTGCTAAACAACATCTTGCCTATTTCTACATCCTAACAACCCCCTACCGCGTCTGTCAAGGCAAATAACCGCAGTTACACCCCCGATAACAGTTTGGCTCTGTGCTCGAAACTTACCCTGTCGCTGTGGCGTAGAATACGTATAATGGCCGCGGTATAGGCGGACCGCCTCTGAGGTGCGGGCTTATGGAAAACTGTGCAAAACTGGTTCGAGTTGACCCGTTGCGGTTATATATGGCGCGGTGCGGGCAAATGGTTACCGACGCCGCCATTTTCGCATCGGATGCGATAAGTGTCGAGCCGGAGGCGGTACGCCAGCTCTACGATTCGGCCTGCCTGCCTCCCGCGAGGCAGGTCCTCGCTACGGCTGATATACACGTCGGGTTTGGCGTGCCCATAGGCGCGGTGCTCGGCTTAGAGGGGGCGATAATGCCGCCGGCGGTCGGGTATGACATCAACTGCGGTATGCGGCTGCTGCGCACGCCCTTTACAAAGGGCCAAATCAACATTGACGAAATCGCCAGCTCCATTGCCCGCGATATCCCCTTGGGCGAGGGTATGTCGAACCTGCCGTTAGACAAGCGTTCGATAGAGGCCGTCATTTACAACGGTGTGAGCGCCGTACCAAAGCTTGCCCAGTCAATTAAACACCGCAC
Organism: uncultured Pirellulales bacterium; assembly: GCA_964353475.1. Classification (GTDB taxonomy): domain Bacteria; phylum Planctomycetota; class Phycisphaerae; order Sedimentisphaerales; family Anaerobacaceae; genus CAYGVZ01. The sequence goes on from CAYGVZ010000002.1 coordinate 8,236, forward strand.
TTGGGAGGCGTTCAACAGCGATGAGTTCGCGGAGGACATAAAGCGAATCGAGGAAAATGGCCAGATGCCTGCCGAGCCCGGCGCCGTCCCGAGGTTGGCTGTCGAGAAGGGTAGCGACCAGCTTGGCACTCTTGGCGGCGGAAACCATTTCATCGAAATCCAGTACGTGCAGCGCATCCTCGACCGGAATCTTGCGGATTTCTTCGGCCTGTCTGCAGACCAGATTGTCGTAATGATTCACTCCGGCTCGCGGCGCTTCGGATACGAAGTCGCCGACCAATATATGGACGTGGCCGCTCGAAGACCAGATAACGAGGGGCGAAAAAAGATGCTCAGTTTCCTGCCCACCGATTCGAGCGATGGGAGGAACTATATTGCAGCGATGGGGGCGGCGGCGAACTTTGCGTTTGTCAACCGCCACGTAATGGCGCTTCTTGTGAGGCGATGCTTCAACCGGATGTTCGGCCCGACCCCCCTGCCGCTTGTTTATGACGTTACACATAATATGGCCAAGCTCGAGACACATAACGGCCGGCGTCTATGGGTACATAGAAAAGGCGCGACGCGGGCCTTCGGCCCGGAGCTGATGGCCGGCACGCCCTTTGAAACGGTGGGACAGCCGATAATCACGCCCGGCTCGATGGGAACGGCAAGCTACCTGATGGTCGGGACGGGACAATCCGCCGAATCGCTGCACTCGGTGAACCACGGTGCAGGTCGGGTGATGAGCCGCACGGCTGCGCTCGGCAGGTCGCGGCACGGGAAAAAAGTATTTGAAGGCGAAATTTCCGATGAACGTTTCAGAGAAAGTATGCAGGGGATAAAACTTATCACCGGAGACAGACGTAGAATCAAAGAAGAGGCCCCTGACGCTTACAAGGACATAGATGAAGTCGTGCGAATCGTCAGTGAGTGCGGCTGGGCGCGGCCGGTCGTGCGATTGGTGCCTTTGGCTGTGCTCAAGGGATGATCGCCGCCTTAGTTCCGAGTGGGGTTCTTTAGTCAATACAGCCGGCGGGGCCAACAAAAACGTTGCAATCGAACGGCAATTATTTATTCTATGTAATCTTCAAGGGTCGATATGAGCAATAGTTGCCGCCTGATGTTGAAAGGCAGTTGATGGAAAAATACGCTGTAGTTATTGCCCTGTTCACGGGTATGTTGTTTTGCGGCGGTTGTCCGCAAACCGCGAAGGTGGACGTTCAACAAGTCGTTCCTGTGCCGGCTGCGGATGCATCCGTCCAGCCCGAACCCAACTTGGCGCCCGCGCCTGCGGTGGCGGAGGCGAATGCCCCGGCGGTACCGGAGCCAAATCTGCCGGATGCCAATACACCCGATGTTAATATGCCTGATACCAATGCACCCGTTCCGCAGGCGAGCGATGCGAACAAGACGGAGGCAGAGATAACAGGGCCGAACGACCAGTTGGCCGCTGCCGTTTTCCACGCAAAATGTGCGCCTGTTTTACACAAGTACGTCAACAAAGACGGTCTCGTTGACTACAGGACGCTGTCGCGCAGACGCACCGAGCTGCTTGATGCCATAGACCTGTTCAAATCCTTAGACCCTGATATTTTCGACGGCTGGTCCCAGAACGACAAGACCGCCTTCTGGCTAAACGCCTATAACCTGCACCTGCTTCGCATCATTCTCGACAATTACCCGATACAGTCCTCACGGACGCTTCGTCTTTTCTGGCCGCCGGACAGCATCAGGCACATCAAAGGCATCTGGGACGATTACAAGTTCATTATAATGGATGAGCAGTTCACGCTCAGGGAGATTGACAACCGGTTCTTCCGCCTGCGATGTGACGACCCCCGCGTCTTCTTCGCCATATCCTACGCGTCGGTTTCAGGCCCAGTGCTGCGCAACGAGCCGTATTACGGGGACACGCTCGACCAGCAGCTCGACGACCAGGTCAGGAAGTTTCTCGCGGGCAGGCACGCTTTCAGAATCGACAGGGAAAAACAGGTGGTTTGGCTCTCGTCCATCCTGAAGCAAACCTGGTATGGCCAGCAATTCGTGGACAGGTACGGCACCGACCGCAAATTCAAGAACCAAGAGCACGCGGTACGCGCGGCTCTCAACTTCCTGCTGAACTATATCCCCGCGGAAGACGCCGCTTATCTCGAGACGGGCAATTATTCCGTTGATTACCTGAATTACGACTGGGCGCTTAATGAACAGGCCGGATGATCTGTGTGAAAGAATACCAGGCAGTGAAACTTACTAATTACTGGAAGGGCAATATAAAATGGCAAAGAAGACCATCTACAGCAATCCCAACTGTGACAGCGAAAAAACCCTTTTCACAAGCGAATCGGTAACGATGGGGCATCCCGACAAGGTTGCAGACCATATTTCCGATGCCGTTCTTGATGCGATGCTCGCTCAGGATGCGCGCAGCAGGGTCGCCTGCGAAACGTTGGTCAAAGACGATATGGTCGTCGTCTCCGGCGAAATAACGACCGCGGCAGTAGTCGACATCCCGTCGCTGGTGCGGCAGACAATCCGCGAAATCGGCTACGACGACCCGGAGCTTGGCTTCAACTGCGACAACTGCGCCGTACTGGTGTCGGTTGGCAAGCAAAGCCCCGACATCTCGCAGGGCGTCACCGAAGGAAAGGGTCTGCACAAAGAGCAGGGCGCCGGCGACCAGGGGCTTATGTTCGGCTACGCCTGCCGCGAGACGCCTGAGCTTATGCCGATGCCCATCCAGCTTGCCCACGCCATCACCACCCGGCTTGAGAAGATGCGCCTGACCAAGAAGCTGCCCTGGCTGCGCCCGGACGGCAAGAGTCAGGTAACAGTCGAGTACCATAACGGTAAACCCGCGAGAATTCACACCGTTGTTGTCGCCGCACAGCATTCGCCTTCCATCACGCACAGCCGGTTGCAGAAAGAAATCATCCGGAAGGTCGTCCTGCCCGTCCTGCCGCGAAAACTCGTCGACAAGAAGACCGTATTTCATATCAACGCCACTGGGCGGTTCGTCATCGGCGGCCCCAAAGGCGACTGCGGCGTAACAGGCCGTAAAATCATCGTCGATACCTACGGCGGACGAGGCCACCACGGCGGCGGCTGCTTCAGCGGAAAAGACCCCACGAAAGTTGACCGCACCGCCAGCTATATGGCCCGCTACATCGCAAAGAACATCGTGGCCGCAGGTCTGGCTGATGAATGCGAAATCCAGCTTGCCTATGTCATCGGTGTTGCAGACCCTGTTTCCATCTTCGTAAATACAGAGGGCACAGCGAAAATCAGCGAGAAGAAAATCAGCGATATCGTCCGCAGGATTTTCCCGCTGACGCCAAAAAAGATGATAGACCATTTACGGCTCGCCAGACCCATCTACGCTCAGACCAGTTTCGGCGGGCACTTCGGACGAGCGCTGCCTGACTTCACCTGGGAAAAGACGGATATGGCGGCCAAACTCCGCAAAGCAGCTCTGTGAAGATGGTACCGCCTGCTCCGGCAAACAGACCCAACCTGGAGATATACGCGGACGCGGAGGCGCTGGCGCATTGCTGCCTCGAGTTGTTTTGCGATTGCGCCGCCGAAGCAATACAGGCAAGAGGGTATTTCTACACGGCTATCCCCGGCGGAAAGACGCCGAGGCGTTTTTTCGAGCTGCTCGGCGGCACAACCGAGGGCCGCTTGCCGGCCTGGGATAAGATACACCTGTTCTGGAGCGATGAGAGGTGTGTCCCGCCTGATTCTGCCGAGAGCAACTACAGGGTCGCCGCCGAGGCATTTCTCAACAAAGTCCCCATCCCGGAAAAGAACGTGCACCGCGTACTTACGGAACTCGGCGACTGGCCTCTCGCTGCCCGCCGGTATGAACAGTCAATCCGCGACGCCTTTGGACCGCCTACGGGGCAAAGCCCTCATTTCGACCTGATTATCCTCGGTATGGGGTCAGATGGGCATATTGCCTCTCTCTTTCGCGGCAGTTGCGCAGTCCTCGATAAAAAGAACCTGGTAGCGGCGGTCAATTCACCGAATGTCTCACCTGCCGACCGCATCACCTTCACTCCCGCTCTGCTTACGGCTGCATCTGCCATTCTCGTACTCATTACGGGAATGGAAAAGGCCCAAATCGTCCGCCGGGTTTTCACCGGTCCACCCAACGAGATTGACTACCCCGTCCACGTTCTCTTTTCCGTTCTCCACAAGACCATCTTCCTGCTTGACGCTCCTGCTGCAGAACTTATCCACTCCACATAATTTCCGTGCCTGGCCGATTTGACCTTGCCGCAAGCCCACCTTCGTGGTATATGTCAATTATACGAGTGTTAATATGAGAGTAGTGTTCAACCAAGAACGTTTTTAAGGGACAAGACAATGGACCGTGAAACAGTTACTCGAGACATATCACGCCGTGGTTTTCTCAAATCCACCGCAGCGATTGCAGCGGCATACTCAATCCAATCTTATGGGGCGGAAGAGATGAAACAGCCACCAAAGAAAATTCCTGTCGGCGTCCAGCTCTGGTGCGTACGGAAAGAGGCAGAGAAGGATTTTGCCGGTACGGTCGCCGCCATTACAAAGATGGGGTATCAGGGAGTCGAATTTGCCGGCTTCTATGACCTCAAGGCAGCGGACATCCGCAAAATCTTAGACGACAACGGCCTGAAGTGCTGTGGCTCTCATACCCAGTACCCGACCATCCAGCCCGACAAGCTCCAGGCGACAATCGACTTCAACAAGACAATCGGCAACAAATACCTCATCATTCCCTATCTCGACCCCAAGACCCACGCCACGAAGCAGGCCTGGATAGATGAGGCGAAGTTCTTCAACGACTTAGCCGAAAAAGTCAAGGCGCACGGTATGTTAGTCGGCTACCATAACCATACGCACGAGTTCAAGCCGATTGACGGCGAACTGCCATGGGACATCTTCGCGCAGAACACAAGCAAGGATGTTATCCTTCAGCTCGACACAGGCAACTGCGGAGTTGACCCGATTCCATATCTTGAAAAATATCCCGGGCGAGCAGTAACTGTGCATCTCAAGGAACGCTCCGCTACGAATCCGGCGGCGCTGGTCGGCGAAGGCGACATCGATTTCAAGCGCGTATTGGAATTCTGCGAGACCAAAGGCGGAACCGAATGGTACATCATCGAGGAAGAGAAAGAGGCCTATCCGCCGCTGGTTGGCGTCGAAAAATCTCTGCAAAATTTCCGCAAACTCCGCCCATAGAACCTCATCTCGTCCTAGACAATGCATGCCTATAACCCCCGGCTTGTGCCGGGGGTTTTTTCTTTTCCACAGGTGATGCCATCAAATCCGGTCCAAATTGCACATGTGATAAGTTCTTCGCTAACAGGAAGATAGGAGTTTGCTGGCCATAATGACAGGGCTTCCATTTTTCTTCAAAAACCACTTGACAATCCAAACGTATGTATTATACTATCGTATGAAACGACCGTTTAAGGAGATTTGGCTATGCAAGTAACACAACCAGCTCCAACGACCGGTAAAGATGCCCGCGAGCGCCTCATAGAGGCCGCAGAAGAACTCTTTGCTGAAATGGGCTACGACGCAACATCGGTCCGTCACATAACAACGCGGGCCGGCTGCAACCTCGCCGCCGTAAACTACCACTTCCACGACAAACAGACACTATATGAGGAGGTCTTTCGGCGACGCTTTCAGCAGATGCGAGAGACGCGGGTGGCGAGCATAAAACGTGTTATGGCTGAGACACAACCGACTCTTGAGGCATTGTTGGGGGCTTTTGCGCGGGCATTCCTCGAGCCCCTTGCCGACAAGGTCGCCGGCAGTCGCTTTATGCTTCTCTTCGACCGTGAAATGGTCGATCGCCGCCTCCCAAAAGGGATGTTTCTCAATGAGATGGCGGCGATTCTCAAGCAGACGCTGTCGGAGGCGCTAAGAAAGCTCTGCCCCTGGCTCGATGAACACAGCACGCTGCTTGTAATTCACTCGCTTGTGGGGCAACTGGTTCACATTATTCGATTAGCAGCGATTGTCGAGACGGAGGGTGCAGGCGGAGAGTATGGGTTCGAATTATCAGAGGCGGTTGAACACATCGTCAGGTTCTCCGCCGCCGGAATCCGCTCGTATGCCGGGGAGGTCAAGTGATGCGCACCGGGAGGACTCAAATCATTACAACTCTTGCTGTTCTGGGATTGGCTGCGGTTGGCTGTTCCACAAAAGAGCAGTTCTACGAGGATGTTGCGATTTCACGCAACGCCGCATACCAGCGATGGGAGGCGCAGAAAACCGCCGACAGGCAATCCGAGGTCGTGGTCAGCGGCAACTTGGGCGTCGAGGACTGCGTCAAGCTGGCGCTGACAAACAATAAGATGCTCCATCGCACCCTGCAGGAAAAGGAAGTCGCCCGCGGCGAGGAATACAAATCGCTGTCGGCAATCCTGCCTTCCGTTGACCTTACCGCCAACTACGAGCGGCTCGACCAGGTATCATCATTCACAGTTGGAGACAGGAAGGTTACGATGGGCGACGTCGACAATTACTCACTTGGCCTGAACGTAACACAGCCCATCTTTGCCGGTGCTGCCATCCCGGCCAGAATCAACGCGGGGCGATTGACCGCGCTACTCGCCGACCAGACAGTTCGCGCCGCCGTTCAGCAGGTAGTTTACGCCGCCGCTCACGGCTACTATGACGTCCTGCTCAACCAGCACCTCTGCGCCATCAGCGAGGACGCGGTTCGTTCCGCCAGGGCACATTTGGACAGCGTCAGGCAGAAACGCCAGGGCGGCGTCGCATCGAACTTCGATGTACTCCGGGCGGAGGTGGAACTATCCAACTTTGAGGCAGAACTGATCCGCAACCAAAACGCCATCAACATCGCCAAGGCTAATCTGCTCAAGACGATGGGCATCGCCCAGGACAGTAACGTTATCCTCACGGACGAGCTGACATACCTGCCGGTCAATACGCCGCGGGAGCAGGCCGTTGAGACCGCGTTCAAGAACCGACCTGAACTATTCGGCGCGGAACTGCAGATAAGGATGCAGAATGAGCTGCTTGCAATCCAGCAAAGCGGATACTTCCCGGTCATCAGCGCATACTACAACAACGCGTGGTCTCAGCCAGACCCGCACAATCGTATGCTGATTGAATGGGGCAGGGCGTGGAGCACCGGCATTATGGCCGCCCTTCCCATCTTCGACGGCTTTTCCCGCGAGGGCGGCATCATTCAGCAAAAGGCCCGCGTTAAACAATCGCAGGTTGACCTGGTTGACGCGGAGGAGACCGTTCTATTTGAATTGACAAAGGCGCTGCTCAGCATCGAGGACGCCGAACGCTTTGTTGAATCGCAGAAACTTAATCTCACCCGCGCCGAAGAGGGGCTGCGGCTGGCCGAGCTGGGCTATCGCGAGGGTACAAATACACAGGTTGAGATGATTGACGCCCAGGCCGCCCTGACGACCGCCAGGAGCAACTATTACCAGGCCATATACACACACATCGTGGCCAGGATTGATTTGGACAAGGCGATGGGGACACTGACGACCGTCGAGAAAATCGCGCCTGCGGCTGAAGGCCGGGCGCCGGAGAACGACTCAAATAAGCAGGAACTGAAAAATGAAAGCTAACGCGCAAAGAATCATCTACTGGTCCGCCGCACTTGCAATTGTGGCCTTGATACTTCTGCTGGCATTTCTGCAAAGAACACCGCAGAAGAAATTAGAGGAAGGACCTGTATCGGTGGAGGTTGAAACCGTCTCGACCGGTTCCATCGAAGAGATAATGCAGCTTACCGGCTGGATTCGCGCCGAGGCCGTCGTCGATGTCTCATCGAAAGTCGGCGGCCGACTCGAATCCCTCAAGGCAGTTGCGCCGGACGGCGGTCAAATCGACGTGGAAGAGGGACTGGCTGTCAGCAAGGGGCAGCAGATTGCGGTTATCGACCGGGATGTTTATCTCGCCCAGGCGAACGCCGCACGCGCCAACGTCAAGGCGATGGAGGTGACGCTGGCAGACGCGGAACGTGAGAAGAACCGTATGACGGCTTTATTTCAGGGCGGTTCTGCCACCGAGCAGGCCAAAGACAAGGCCGTGACCGCCGCTCAGCTTGCCGCAGCCCAGCTTGACGCCGCCAAAGCGAATCTCGACCTGGCTGAAATAAACCTGCGCGAATCACTCATCGTTTCTCCCATCGACGGCGTGGTTACCGCAAAGCACATTGACCAGGGCAACCTCATCCGCGTCGGCGACAGAATCGTTACGGTCGAAGACACGCAAACGACCAAAATAGTAGTGCCTGTATCTGAAAAATATGCCGGGAAGGTGAAAGTCGGGACAAAAGCCAGGATTACAGTTGACGCCTGGCCCGACAAGATTTTCGAGGCCCAGGTCCATTCGGTTTATCCGGCGCTCGATGCACAGACGCACACCATCCAGGTGGAAATCCGGCTCAACAATGACGCGGGACTGCTTAAACCTGCGATGCTGGCGCGGGTCGCGCTTGTAACCGATAAAAAAGATAACGTCATCGTCATCCCGCGAGACGTGGTGCTCGGCGGCAAAATCGACGACCACTATGCTTACGTCGTCAACGACCGCATCGCCCATAAGCGCATCGTCAAGGTAGGCATCGCCCAGGCCGACAGATGCGAAATCATCGAAGGGCTTTCCGCGGGCGAAACGCTCGTCGTCAACGGAATGCATTATGTTACGGACGGCGCACCTGTTGAAGTAACGCGTTTAGAGGACGTCAAATGAAGCTCGCACAATTTTCGGTCAATAAGCCCGTTACAACCGTGATGATTTTCGCCGCCAGCGTAGTACTGGGGCTTACATCGCTGCTGTTTCTCGGCCTGGACCTGCTGCCGGAAATCGAGGTGCCGGCGGTAAGCGTCCTTACCGCCTACGAAGGGGCAGGCCCCGAGGAAATAGAAACACTCATCACCGAACCCCTCGAGGATGCCCTCAGCACTATTTCCGGCGTCGATGAGGTCGTCTCCGTCTCAAAAGAGGGGCTGTCGGCGGTAACACTCAAGTTCAAATGGGGCGAGAAAATCGACGAGGTGATTAACGACGTGCGGGACAAAATCGACCAGGCCGAGATGCGCATCCCGGAAGAGGCCGAGAAGCCCGTCATTGTGAAGTTCGACCTCGCAATGCAGCCCATTATGGTTATCGTCGTCACGGCTACCGACAGCTATGCGGATTTGAGGACGATTGTCAAAGACAACATCACCGACCCTTTGAAACGTGTTAAGGGAGTCGCCGCGGCAACCGAGCGCGGCGGTCTTGTTCGCCAGATTCGCATCGACCTCGACCGCGACAGGATGGCCGCTCTGAATCTTACCGTCGCGCAGGTCAACGCGGTCCTGGCGGCCCAGAACATCAGCTCGCCCGGCGGGAACATCAAGACCGGCTACAAGAACTACCTGCTGCGAACGCCGGAGGAATTTGAGAACGCCGCGGAGGTCGCAGAGGTGATTGTCACCACGCGCAACGACATCCCGATAAAACTCAAGGACGTCGCGAAGGTGGATGATCTCTTTGAAGAGCGGACATACGACGTCAGCGTCAACGGCCAGAGAGGTATGGCCATCTTCATCCAGAAACAGTCGGGCGAAAACACCGTGCAGGTGGCTCGCGGCGTCACTGCCGAGTTAGAGAACATCAAAAAGACCCTCCCGCCGGACGTCAAACCCAATATCGTTATGGATAACTCCGAGTTCATTCTTGCCTCGGTCTATAACCTTCGCGACAACGTTTTCTGGGCGATTGTCTTTGTCTTTTTCGTCATCTTGTTTTTCCTCCGCGATTTCCGCGCCAGCATCATCGTGGCGGTGTCCATCCCGACGTCGCTGGTCATCACGTTCCTGATGATGTGGCTGGCGGACTACACCATCAACACCACCACGCTGGCGGCCCTGGCCGTGGTGGTCGGCATGGTCGTCGATAATGCTATCGTCGTCGTTGATAACATCCACCGTCACCATCAGAAGGGCCAGCGCAGTCGCGAAAGTGCCATCTTCGGCACCAGCGAGGTCGGCGTAGCCGTTATGGCCTCAACACTTACGACAATCGCCATATTCCTGCCCATCATCTTCGTAGGCGGCATCACGGAAATCATCTTCGGACAGTTTTCCGTTATTGTAGTTATGTCGCTGGTAGCATCCCTGTTCACCGCAATTATGTTAGTCCCGATGTTGTGCGCAAAGCTGCTCCGCTTAGACGACGGCCAGCCAAAGGTAACGGCGTTCAGGTTATTCTATGACTGGGGCGAGAAAACGCTTGTGGTGATGGAGAACGTCTATTCAAAATTCCTGGACTGGTCGCTGCGAAACCGCAAGACCGTTCTTATCTCCTGCACGTTGTTCTTTGTGGGCAGCATCGGCCTGTTGACGCTTATCGGCACGGAGTTTCTGCCCGAGGAAGACCAGAATATGCTCAGCGGCTCTTATGACCTGCCGGTAGGCACGCGCTATGAACGCACCGGCCGAGTCGCTCGCCAGATGCAAACCATTGTTACCGAAAACGTCCCCGAGAAAAAGGACGTCTTTGTTCGCTGGGGCGTCTATGGCTCAGCCGAGGGCGGCGTATTTGCCACACAGGAGGAGAGCCACAAGGGCTTTCTGTTCGTGCGACTCGTTGACAAGCTCAAGCGAAACGTCTCGCCGCGACAGATTATCGAGCGTATCCGGCCGATAGCCGCGAAAATCCCCGGTGCCGTTACACGTTTCAGCGCCGAAGACCCTACCGCCGCGATGGTCTTCGGTTCAAGCGGGAAACTGTCTCTCGAACTTTACGGGCATAATATGGAGGACGCCCTCAAGTACGCCAACGACGTGAAGACGGCACTGACGTCGGTCGAAGGCATCCGTGATATCCAAATCAGCCGGGAAGAAGAAAAGCCCGAACTCAAGGTTGTTGTGGACCGGGACAAGGCATCGAAACTCGGCCTTGATGCTCGCACTATCGGCAAGACCATCGAGACATTCTTTGCAGGCACCACTGCTACGAAGTACCGCGAAGGCGGCGAAGAATACGACGTTGAAGTCCGTCTTCAGCCGACCGACCGCGGCCGAATTGAGGACCTTCAGGACGTTTTCATCGGCACGCCTTACGGCGAGCAAATCGCCCTTGCCAATGTCGCTACGGTGGTCACCGGCGTCGGCCCGACGAAAATAGAACGCAAAGACCAGGCACGCTACATCACCGTCTCGGCTGACGTCTCAGGTCGTGACCTCGGCTCCGCCGTCAAGGACGTAGAGAAAGCCCTCGACAAGGTCCAGGCCCCAACCGGTTTTACATACAAGTTCGCCGGCGCAGAAAAAGAAAAACGCGAGGCGTTCCGCCTGCTCCTTGTCGCCGTAGTTCTGGGTATGGTGCTTGTGTATATGGTAATGGCCTCACAGTTTGAGTCGTACCGCGACCCCTTCATCATATTCCTCTCGGTACCCTTTGGCATCACCGGCGTCATCATAGGCCTGACCATCACCGGTATCTCCATGAGCGTCATCACTTTTCTTGCGCTGATTCTGCTCATCGGCCTTGTCGTCAATAACGGCATCGTCCTGATTAGCTTCATCGGAATCCTCCGCCATCGCGGCCTCGACACGTACTCTGCGATTATGGAAGGCGGCAGAAGCCGCCTGCGCCCGATACTGAGCACAACGCTGACTACGCTGCTTGGCCTGGCGCCGCTGATGTTCTCTCGCGGCAGCGGCTCGGAAATCTGGGTACCCTTCTCCGTGACAAGCGTGAGCGGATTGGCCATCAGCACCCTTATCACGCTAATCCTTATGCCGACGCTTTACAGCGTTTTTGAGGGCGTTAAGATTCCGGAAAAACAGGAAATGAAAAAATGAAAGCAGTCCTGATAATTCATAATGCAGCAATTGACGCAGACGTCAACGACATCCTCGAATCAGTCGGTGCAAAGCACTACACCAAATTTACCGGCGTGCTCGGCAAAGGCGAAATGAGCGAGCCGCACCTTGACATCGAGGTCTGGCCTGAGACCAACTCCGCTACATTGGTCGTCACGGGCGAGCAAATGGCAAAGGCGCTGGTTGACGCCGTCCGCTCTCGCCGAGCCGACCTCGGAACCGAGGGCCTCAAGGCCTTCATCTGGGACATCCTCGAAGTCACCTGAAATCCGCTGGTTTATCCTGCACAATCATACCTTGCCCGCCCTGGCTGAATTATGCCGAATGTCCAACAGCAACCCGCTGCATGACGGCTGCGCCGGCAGTAAATGACTTGTGAGGTATCGGCTGGTCTGGTAGATTATCGCAGCAGATGCGGAATCGTGAGTTTCTCGAAACGAATAATATTTTACCGCAGAGACCGCAAAGCACGCGGAGATTAACTATATTTTTCTCTGCGGCCTCGGCCCGGCTTCGTCCCTATGGGACTTCCGACTTCGCCCCCAAGGGGCTTCGCCGGACGAGTCGCCGAGGCAGGCGTGCTCAGCGGTTAAATCGTTAAAGCAGGCGGAATCGAGGTGCGGAAATGAAGGTGCTCCTGATAGGCAACGGCGGCAGGGAACATGCGCTGGCATGGAAGATTGCGCAGTCGAAGGAACTGAGCAAGCTGTATATTGCGCCGGGAAATCCCGGGACGGCGAAATGTGGAGAGAACGTACCCATAAAAGCGGAAGACGTGGACGGCTTAGTGAAGTTCGCCAAAGAAAAAAAGGTGGACCTTGCAATAGTCGGCCCTGAAGACCCTCTTGCGGCAGGGGCAGTGGATGCACTTGAGGCGGCGGGGGTGAAGGCGTTTGGGCCGAGCAAGGAGGCGGCACGACTTGAGGCGGACAAGGCGTTTGCCAAGCAGTTGATGCGGGCGTGCTCGGTATCAACGGCGGAGGGCAGGATATTCGACAAGTTCAGCGATGCGAAGGCGTACATAGCAACCAGGGATGAGGCGGTGGTAGTAAAGGCGGCGGGGCTGGCGAAGGGCAAGGGCGTTATCGTCTGCGATGAACCATCGGATGCGATAAACGCGGCGGAGAAGATAATGGTGGATAAGATATTCGGCTCGGCTGGCGACAAAATCGTGGTGGAGGACAAGCTCATCGGCGAGGAGGCGTCTATACTGGCGTTTGTGGATGGCCGAAGCATCTACGTGATGGAGTCAGCGCAGGATCACAAGCCCATCGGCGATGGGGACACCGGGCCCAATACGGGCGGTATGGGGGCATATAGTCCGGCGCCCGTGGTGACGGATGAACTGATGGGGCAGATTGAGCGGGAGATATTAGTGCCGATAGTGGATGGGATGAACCGCAACGGGACGCCGTACAAGGGTGTGCTGTACGCGGGACTGATGATGACGGCGGGCGGCCCGCGGGCTTTGGAGTTTAACGTCAGATTCGGCGACCCGGAGACACAGCCGATTATGATGCGGCTGAAAAGCGACCTGCTGGAGGTTTGCGTCGCCGTGTGTGAAGGGAAACTGGATGAGGCGACTCTTGAATGGGACAATCGACCCTCGGTCTGCGTGGTGATGGCGTCCGGCGGGTATCCCGATGCCCACGAGAAAGGCAAGGTCATAACGGGCGTTGAAGATGCCGAGCAGCTTGAAGACGTCGTTGTTTTCCACGCGGGAACGGCAGAAAAAGACGGCAAATTAGTCACAAACGGAGGCAGGGTACTTGGCGTAACGGCTTTGGGCAAGACCATCGCCGATGCAAAAGCGAGAGCTTACGAGGGCGTGAGCAGGATAAAATTCGACGGGGCGTACTACAGGAGGGACATAGCCGACAAGGCGATAAAGGGGCGCAAGTAGAGCGGGGCAAAGGATATGCCGGCACAAGCAGGTCAAGGCGGCAAAAGCAGACATTTGAGGGACATTCTGCGCTGGCTGGCGGAATTTGCGGTGCTGGCTGTGCTGGCATGGCTTGCTATTTCGCTGGTGGAGAAATGGCTGCCGAGGGCGGCGCTCGGCCAGATTGCCGAGATGACAAACACGAAGATTGACGCGCGGCAGATGGATTTCAATTTTGACGGCAGCGTCAATATCAGGCATCTCGTGGTAAAGCCGCACAAGAAACAATCCTACGACAATGCAATCATCAAGGCCGAGAAGGTGAATGCGAGATTCGGGATATGGAGTTTGCTGCTCCTGCGGCCGCGGCTGAAACAGATAGACGTCAACGATTTTGTCTTCAACGTCGTCCACGATGTGGATAGCAACGAGTGGAATCTTGCTGCACTGCGGCTGGAGTTACCTAAGCGAGGCCGAGGAGTGATGCCGTTGGTGCGGCTGGAGAACGGCACGATTCAGTATGTAAAGGCGACACAGGGGCGGACAAGGGCGGCGGGGTCGGCGCCGATATCGGCGAGGTTCACGCCCGCCATGGAGATACTGGGAGGGTACAGTTTTGACATCGCGCTGGCGCCGGAACAGGATTTTGAAAGGAGCAGGATAGTCGGCAATTGGGTCGCCGGCAAGGTGGAAATCGGGGGACACATCTGGTCGCGCGATATACCGGGCTTTGCCAAGCCGTGGTCGGCAAAGACGCTTGACGGGGAGCTGACGTTCGACAAGAAGAATTACGCACTCACTTTGAAGATAGAGGATTTGATTGCGCCGGAGAGTTCGACTCAGCAGATTTTTGCGTTTGACACGCGGACGATGTTTGAGCGATTTGCGGCGCTGGCGGCATTGCAGATGTTTTTCACTCGATATTCACCAGCAGGCAGAATGGATGTTGACCTGCAGCTATCAGGGCCATTGGGGCGGATTATCGAGAGCGGAATAAGGGGCAGTGTTCATTGCCGGGCCGTTTCCGTGGTTGACCGCGAGTTTCCTTACAGGGTGGATGGTATTACCGGAGAAGTTGAATTCACAAAAAGAAGCGCGACGCTGACCGATCTCGTGGGTCAGCACGGGCAGACAGAAATTGCCATTAACGGCTGGACGGCCGACTTCGGCGCCAAGAAGCGGTATAACGTAAAGGTCGAGAGCAGCAATATGGCGCTGGACGAGGATCTTTACACGGCGCTCGGCGCGGGGGAGAAAAGATTCTGGAGGGCGTTCTCACCAAGCGGAATCGCGACTATAGACTATTTCCGCACCAAGCAGCCCGGGTCCGAAGCCGTCAGCGATTTGAAGGTAGTGCTGATAGACGTCAACGGCAGATACGACAGGTTCCCATATCCACTGGAGCACGTATCCGGGATGCTGTTTTTCGACCGGGAAGGTATGACGTTCGCAAACGTCGTGTCGCAGGCGGGCGAGCGGCGTATAACAATCAACGGGCGAGTAACTCAGGGTCCGGCGCAGGCCAGATATGATATAACGGTTGAGGGGCGGAACGTGGGGCTTGACTCAACACTGGAGCAGGCGCTTCCGGCGGCGCAGCGGGGACTGGCGGAAAAGCTGGCGATGAGTGGCTTGATTGACGCGAATATAAACATATTCACGCCGTCTGAGGCAAACGGCGCGACAACATACCTAGCGGAAATATACCCCAGAGGCGCATGCCTGAAATCGGAGGAATTTCCTCTTGAGATTTGCGGGATTACCGGCAAGGCAATTGTGCGGCCGGACGTGATGGAGATAGAGAAATTGACGGGCAGGTACGGCGGGGGGGATGTAGCGCTGACAGGATGGCTGGGACTGGCGGCGAGCACAAACGACCTTGAGTACTGCCTGTCGGTGGAGGGCAAGGCGACTTCGCTGACGGGCGACCTGATAGGGATGCTGCCCAGGCCCGCGGCGGCGCTCGTCTCGGAGCTGCGGCCGGCGGGAGATATTAGCTTCAGGGCAGACCTGAATAGAACCACTCAGGAGCGGTGCGGACCCAGCCGGCTGGTGGTGGAATGTCTGGGCAACACCATTGACTGCAATATGCTACCCTATCGGCTGGACAATGTCACCGGAAGAATAATAGTGACCGAGGAAGGAATAAGATTTCAGGATATTTGTACAAAGACGATGCACGTTGTTCGCGGGATGACGATACCATCAACAATTAGGGCGGCAGGGATGATACTGGTGGCCGACAGAGAGGGCGTACCTGAAATCACCCAGGGACAGTTCTCGCTCAATGCGGAGAATCTGCGAGTGAAGGGCAAGGCACTGTCGGGACTGCAGACGGTGGTTGAGTACGAGCCGAACTCGGGACAATGGCGGTCGAAGTATCTGTCAGGGAGGTTCTACGACGGGAAGATTACGGGCAAGATTGAGTTAAGTCCCGCAGGGCAGGCGCAGGAACTGCTGGTGCAGATGGGCTTTGACGGGGTGGATTTGCAGAAGTTTCTGGCCGACAAAGAGGGCAACGATATAACTCAGGAGGGGCATACTACGGGGACGGTGAGCGGGTCGCTGGGGATAGTTGCGCCGCTGAACAGCGAATCGGGGGCGGTTGGGCAGTGTCGTCTTACCGTATCGGATATGCACGTGGGCAGGTTGTCGCCGCTTGCAAAACTGCTGCAGGTCCTGAAACTGACCGAGCCGACCGACTTCGCCTTCGACCGGATGATCGTGGATTCGTACCTGCGAGGCGGACGGGTCGAGTTCAGGACGTTCGATTTGTCAGGCCAGTCACTGGCTTTTTCTGGAACGGGCTGGCTGGACCTGCGGGCGCAGACAATGGACTTGACGCTGACAGCCAGAGGCAGGCGTCTGGCGGACGCGGACCCGTCTGTCCTGCAGTCGCTCACGGAGGGACTGGGCAAGGCGGTGCTCAGGATAAATGTGAAAGGCAATCTCGCCGACCCGCAGATAACAACGACCACCCTGCCGGTAATAAAAGAGACGTTCAGCATTTTCGGCACCCGGCGGGCAAAGGCCGGGCAATAAGGAGACAAATATGAGACGCACTAATGTGCTGGTTCTGGTCGGGCTGGTAGCTATTTGGGCTGGTGTTGGTGCAGCAGCCGATGGGGCTGTAAGTGTCAAAGAGCTGCGGTGCGAATACCTGGTCAATCCATTGGGCATTGACAATCCTAATCCGCGGCTTGGGTGGGTGCTTGACTCACAGCAGCGTAATCAGATGCAGACGGCATATCAGATTCTGGTTGCAGGCAATGAGAAAAATCTTGAGCCGAACAAGGCAGATTTGTGGGACAGCGGCAAGGTGGATTTGGGTGAAAGCGTATGCGTGGTTTACGGCGGCAAACCAATCGGCTCGCGTACGCGATACTACTGGAAGGTGCGGGTGTGGGACAATGAGGGGAAGGTTTCGCAATGGAGTGACACCGCGTGGTGGGAAACAGCGTTGATTGAGCCGAACGACTGGTCGGCGAAGTGGATAAACGACGGCAAGCCGACGCCGCAACACGATACGGATTTCTATAAAGAAGACCCTGTACCGCTGTTTCGCAAGACATTCGACGCAAACAAGCCGGTCAGGCGGGCAAGGATTTACATCAGCGGCCTTGGCTATTATGAGCCGTATATCAATGGCAAGCGCATCGGCGATGCCGTACTTGACCCCGGCTGGACGACATATTCAAAGCGAGTGCTGTACGCGACCTACGACGTGATAGAGGATTTGCAGCAGGGACACAATGCGATTGGCGTGATGTTAGGCAACGGCTGGTACAGCCCCCTGCCGATGCGATTGTTCGGCAGGATTAACCTTCGCAAAGTCCTGACGGTGGGCAGGCCCCGGCTGATTGCACAACTGCATATTGATTACCAGGATGGGACAAGCCAGGTAATATGCAGCGATGAAACCTGGAAGGTCGGCAAAGGACCGATACTGCGCAACAACATTTATCTCGGCGAGATATACGATGCCCGCAAAGAAATCACCGGCTGGGCGGAGCCGAACTTCGACGACGGCAATTGGGCAAACGCAAGAACATCAACGGAACAGGTCGGACGCCTTGCTGCGCAGGGGCAGCCGCAGATTAAGATAACCAGGACCGTCAAGCCGGTGAAGATAACCGAGCCGAACGAGGGGACATACATCTTTGATATGGGCCAGAACTTCGCCGGCTGGGCAAGATTAAAAGTCAAAGGCCCCGCGGGGACAAAGGTACAGATGCGATTTGGAGAACTGCTTCATAAAGATGGTACCCTGAATATCTGGACGACCAACTGCTGCCACATCGGGCAACCCTGGTGCAACGCGGGCCCCGGTGCGCCGAAGGTGGCAGACCAGAGCGATACCTATATCCTCAAGGGTGAGGGCGAGGAGGTCTATGTTCCGCGCTTTACCTGGCATGCATTTCGATACGTCGAGGTGATGGGCTATCCGGAAAAACCATCCATTGATTCGATTGAGGGCTTGCGGCTCAATGCCGCCCTTGAACCGGCCGGTTCATTCGCCTGCTCGAATGAGATGTTCAATCGTATCCAGGAGAATTTCCTGTGGACGATACTGAGCAACGTTTTCAGCATTCAGTCGGATTGCCCGGGCAGGGAACGATTCGGCTATGGCGGGGACATCGTGTCATCGAGCGAGGCCGTGATGCTGAATTTTGGTATGGCCGGCTTTTATGAAAAGGCGGTGCACGACCTTGAGGATGCCGTCAGGCCCAACGGCGGCTTTACGGAAACATCGCCTTTTGTCGATATTGACGACCAGGGACTTGGGGGACGCTCGGGGCCTATCGGCTGGGGGACGGCGCATCCAATGTTAGTTTGGCAGTTGTATCAGTATTACGGCAACAAGCAGATACTCCAGCAGCAGTATGAGAACGTGCGGAGGTATGTGGACTTTATAGAGTCAAAGGCAAAGAATCATATTATCGATGTCGGCATCAGCGACCATGCAAGCATTGCGCCGAAGCCCGTCGCGCTGACCGGCACGGCGTTTTACTATTACAATGCCAAAATCTGTGCAGACATCGCAAAGACGCTTGGGCTGACGAAAGACGCGGCTCGCTATGACACTCTGGCAAACCACATTAAAGAGGCGTTCAACCGGAGATTTTTCAAGCCGGAGCAGGGAGTGTATGACAGCGGGACCCAGGCCTGCCAGGCGTTCGCACTTTACTTCGACCTGGCGGCCGCCGAAAGCAGAACGGCGGCGACCAAAACCCTTGTGGCGGACATTATGGACAAAAACAGTGGGCATCTGACGACCGGCATATTCGGGACGAAGTATATGCTCGATGCGCTGACCGAAATCGGTAAGGCCGATGTCGCTTATGCGATTATCAACCAGAAAACGTCCCCCGGCTATGGGTATATGCTTCAAAACGGCGCAACGACGATATGGGAAAGCTGGGACGCAAGCGGTTCGCACAATCACCCGATGTTCGGGTCGGTGAGCGAATGGTTCTACAGGGCAATCGGCGGAATAAACCCGGCGCCGGATGCAGTCGGTTTTGACAAGATTATCATCAGGCCACAGGTAGTCGGCGACTTAACTTGGGCGAAGGCGAGCTACAAGTCGGTACGCGGCGACATCACTACTAATTGGAAGCGAGCCGGGGACATACTGAACCTTGAGGTTACTATTCCCGTCAATTGCAGGGCGACCGTTTATGTGCCCGCGAGTGATGTGAAAAGCGTCACCGAGTCAGGCCAGGCAATCGACAAAGCCATCGGCGTCAAGTTACTGCGAACCGAAGGCAGCCGGGCGATTTTTGAAGTGGGCAGCGGGCAATATGCTTTTCGAACCAAATAAGAACATCCCTGCCTGTCAATTTGGCATCCGTGATGTCCCGGGCGATATTCTAACGTCTTGATACCAAAGAAGTTGCGCGACTGCATCTTCCGGCACGGGGTTTGCACTGAATTCGGCCGGATATACCGCACCCGCAGAAAGGTAAGAGATTATGAAGTTTGACAAATTCACGTTGAAGGCGCAGGAGGCGCTTGCCACGGCACAGCAGATTGCGATGGCAAAATCGCATACGGTGCTTTCGCCGCTGCATTTGCTCAGTGCGATACTAAGCGATGACGAAGGGATTGGGCAGGATATTCTCAAGAAGATTGGCGCCAACGTCGGGCGCGTAAGAGGTATGACCGAGAGCGAGCTACGTCGGCTGCCGCAGGGGAAAAGCAGCGGACAGATTATGCCTGACCCTGCGCTCAACCAGATTGTACTTGATGCACAGAACAAGGCGGACGCAATGGGCGATGAGTACCTCAGTGTGGAACATCTGCTCCTGTCGCTGGCAACCGTGGAAAGCGACGCGAGGGAGGCGCTGCGTCTCAACTCGATAACACCCGGCCAGATTGATGACGCCGTCAAGCAGATGCGCGGCGGCGAAAAAGTTACCGACCAAACCCCCGAAGGCAAGTACAAGGCGCTCGAGCGGTACGGAATTGACTTATTGGATATGGCCCGCAAGGGCAAGTTAGACCCCGTCATCGGCAGGGACGAAGAGATACGCCGATGTATGCAAGTATTAAATCGGCGGACGAAAAACAACCCCGTTTTGATAGGCGAGCCGGGGGTCGGCAAAACCGCGATTGTGGAGGGACTTGCCCAGCGAATAGTGGCTGGCGATGTCCCGGCGGGGCTTAAGGACAAGAGAATCATCGCGCTGGATATGGGATCGCTGATAGCAGGTACGAAATTCAGAGGCGAATTTGAGGAACGTTTGAAAGCGGTGTTGAAGGAGGTTATAGCAGCCCAGGGGCAGATAATCCTGTTTATCGACGAACTGCACACAGTTGTAGGCGCGGGTAAGGCAGAGGGCGCAGTTGATGCCGGTAACCTCCTCAAACCGTCTCTCGCACGCGGGGAGCTACGGTGCATAGGCGCCACTACGATTGATGAGTATCGCAAACACGTGGAAAAGGATGCGGCCCTGGAGCGGAGATTTCAGCCGATACTGATTGACCCGCCGAGCGTTGAGGACACAATTACGATACTTCGCGGGCTGAAAGACAAGTACGATGCCCACCACGGGGTGAGGATTACGGATGGCGCACTTGTGGCCGCGGCAACCTTGTCGAACAGATATATCAGCGACAGGTGGCTGCCGGACAAGGCGATAGACCTGGTCGATGAAGCGGCGTCGAAACTGCGCATAGAAAACGATTCATTGCCGGCGGAACTCGACGACATCAGGCGAAAGATTATGCAGATTCAGATTGAGCGCGAGGCGTTAAAGAAAGAGAGCGATGAGGCGAGCAAAGAACGGCTGAAAAAGGCGGAAAAGCAATTGGCGGAATTGCGGGATGAAGATAAGGGATTAACGGCGCGGTGGGAAAATGAAAAAGGCGAGATTAACAAAATAAAAGAGCTGAAGCAGCAGATAGAACAGTCGCAGATGCAGTTTGAAGACGCCCAGCGCAACGGTCAGCTTGAGACGGCTGCCCGGCTGAAATACGAGACGATTGCGAATCTCAGGAAGGAGCTTGCCGCGAAAGAGGCGGCGATTGCCAAAGCCAACCACAGTATGCTGCAGAACGAGGTTACGGAAGAACAGATTGCAGAAGTTGTGTCGAAGTGGACGGGGATACCTGTTGCTCGCCTGCTGACGGGCGAGCGCGACCGGTTGATGAAGATGGAAGAGCACATCCGTAAGCGCGTCGTGGGACAGGATGAGGCGGTTTCTGCGTTGTGCAACGCGGTCAGACGCAGCCGGGCAGGACTGGGTGACCCGAATCGCCCGATAGGGACATTCTTGTTCCTCGGACCCACCGGCGTCGGCAAGACGGAATTGTCGAAGGCGCTTGCGGACTTTTTGTTCAACGACCCTGCGGCAATGGTGCGGGTGGATATGAGCGAATTTATGGAGCAACATTCGGTCTCGCGACTGATAGGCGCACCGCCGGGGTACGTCGGTTATGAAGAAGGGGGAAGGTTGACTGAGGCGGTGAGGAGAAAACCGTATTCGGTTATCCTGCTCGATGAGATTGAAAAGGCGCACCCCGATGTCTTCAATGTGCTGCTG
>CAYGVZ010000003.1:0-27560 GCA_964353475.1 uncultured Pirellulales bacterium
TTGGCAGAGCGTCGGTCTCCAAAACCGAAGGTTGGGGGTTCGATTCCCTTCTGGCCTGGTTATGGGGCGGCGCGGGAGTATTGTAACGGGCGTTGCGTGGCGAAGCGATGGTTCGCCGGCAGCAGAGGATTTGAACAGTAGCGAGGGTATTGCAGTATGTTATTGGGTATTTACAAGCGCGGCCAGGGCAAGTTCACGAGGGTGGGGACGATTATCACGGGATGCGCCTTGGTAGGTATCGGGTGTTTTCAGCTTTACACGACGTTGCAGCCGTTTGAGTTCGGGCTGTGGGTTGAGACAATGATACCGACGGGTCTTTTTGTGGCCTGCGGGGTTGTTGTTTTATGGTTGATGAACAAGCCGTCGGTGGCGGATTTTATGATAGCGTCCGAGGGCGAGATGAAGAAGGTGAACTGGTCGAGCAGGAAGGAAGTGGCGGCATCGACCTTTATCGTAATAGTGGTTGTGTTCGTTCTGGCAGCTATGCTGGGACTGACGGATATCAGTTTTCGATTGCTTTTTGACTGGCTCTTGGATGTGGGAGTGCAGAGCGGCGCGGCTGCGGCAGTTTGATAACGCCGGGCGGCGCACAGAGGTGAGGCCTCGAAATGAAGTGGTACGTTTTGCGAGTTGCGTCGAATAAGGAGATGCACGTCAGGGACGTGCTGAGCCAGAAGGTCAAGATGACCGGGCTTACCGATACGATTGGCAGGATAGAGGTGCCGGTTGAGCGTGTCAAGCGGATTCGTGGCAACAAGCAAACCGTTCACAATCGGAAGCTTTATCCTGGTTACGTTTTTCTGGAGATGGAGGCGACCGCAGACGGTCGTGTTCCCGAGAAGGCGTGGTTTTTGATAAAGGAAGTTCCCGGGGTGGGAGATTTTGTGGGTACGGAAGGCGTTCCGACGCCGATGCGCGACACGGACGTGGCGAAGATGCTGATGGAGGTGGAAAAGCCGGAAGAGGCGCCGAGCATCAAGGTAGAGTTCAAGAAGGGTGACCAGATAAAGATACGCGAGGGTCCGTTCGAGAGTTTTGAGGGAGTTGTTGACTCAATCGACCAGGACCGCGGCATTGTAAAGGTGATTGTGGAGATATTCGGGCGGAGCACGCCGCTGGATATAGAGTATTGGCAGATTGAGAAGCTATGATGCCGCAGCGACGGCAGCGTTTTTTTGAGCAGCAACTAAAGAGGAATTTGGATAATGGCAAAAGAAGTAGCAGTAAAGATAAAGGTGCAGGCGCCGTCAGGTCAGGCAACGCCGGCGCCGCCGATTGGTCCTGCTCTTGGACAGCACGGCGTGAACATAGGGCAGTTTGTCTCCCAGTTCAACGAGCGGACGAAGGCGCTTAACGGCATAATAGTGCCGGTGGTGATTACCGTTTACAAAGACAAGAGTTTTACCTTCGAGGTTAAAAGCCCGCCGGCGGCGGTGCTTTTGAAGGAGGCCGCCGGTGTTGCAAAGGGCAGCGGGGTTCCAAACAAGGAAAAGGTCGGAAAGGTTACAAAAGAGCAGGTTCGCAAGATAGCAGAGGCCAAGATAAAGGACCTGAATGCCTACGACCTTGAGCACGCGGAGCGGATTATAAAAGGTACGGCCCGGAGTATGGGCATCGAGATAGAACAATGAACCAGGTTGGTATGTACGAGGCAAGAGACAGTCGCCAATGACACAGAGAAGCAAGAGATACAGAAAAGACGCAGAGCAGGCGGGCGACAGCGTGGTGACGCTGGCGGAAGCCGTCCAGAAGATTAAGTCGTTCAGCACAGCGAAGTTCGACCAGACGATTGAATGTGTTTTCAATCTCGGGATAGACCCCAAGCAGTCGGACCAGTTGGTTCGCGGCTCGCTATCGCTGCCTCACGGGATAGGCAAGAGCAAGAAAGTGATTGCCTTTTGTGAGGAGGGGGACGTTGAGGCGGCCAAGAAGGCAGGCGCGATTGAAGCCGGGTGCGAAGAACTTGTGAAGAAGGTAGTAGATGGGTGGATGGATTTCGACGTGGCGGTTGCTTCTCCGAAGGTAATGGGGAAGGTCGGCAAGTTAGGCAAAATCCTCGGCCCACAGGGGAAGATGCCGTCGCCGAAGAACGGGAGCGTAACGCCCAACGTGGCGGCGGCGGTTGCCGAGTTTGCCGCGGGCAAGGTGGAGTTCAGAAATGACGCGGGCGGCAACGTTCAGGTAGTGGTGGGCAGGCAGAGTTTTGACGCACAGAAGCTGACGGAGAACATTGAGGCGATTGTAGCGCATATAAAGAAGGTGAGGCCGGCCTCGGTCAAGGGGACTTACATAAAGAAGATGTGCATATCGGCAACTATGAGTCCCAGTATAACAGTTATTGTTTGAGACAGGTGACAAGATGAGCAAGTACGTAAAAGGATTACTGCAGACGGCCCTGGAGAAGAAGATTTCGAGCGGGAATATCCAGGATTTCCTGGTTGTAAGCACAAGAGGGGTTGGCGGGGTTGATAATAACATAATGCGCGGGCAGCTCAAGCAGAAGGGGATAAAGCTGCTGGTCGTCAGGAACGCCATTTTCAAGAAAGCACTGAAGAGTCAGGGCCTGGAGCAGGCGACCGGATTGTTTGAGGGTACATGCGCCGTTGCCTACGGCGGGGACAGCATAGTTGATGTTGCCAAAGAGATGGTCGGATGGGCGAAGAAGGTGCCGGCAATTGAGATTAAAGGTGCCTTCCTGAGCGGTTTGTCGCTTGACGGCAAAGGTGCGGCGGAGCTATCGAAGATGCCGACCCGAGCGGAATTGCTTGGCGGGATAGTGACGCTGATTTGCTCGCCGGGCGCCCGGCTGGCCTCAGCTCTCGGTTCGCCCGGCAAGGCCATTGCCGGCTGTATAAAGACCATAATCGACAAAGGGGAAGAGGCAAACAAGCAGGCGGCATAACCTGCGACTATAAACAAGCTAACGTGATTGTCTGACCGGCTGCCCCGCCTCCGGCGGGTTAAACGGGACGGCGTAGTTCCGGCTACCGGCGGACGCAAAGCAGATAGGAGTTTTGAAAGATGTCTGAAGAAAAGACCTGGAGCAATGAGATTAAGGAACTGGGAGACAAGATTGTGAAGTTGACGCTGCTGGAGGCCAAGGCGCTGGCAGATTACCTGAAGGAGCAGCACGGAATAGAGCCGGCAGCGGGCGGGGTGATTATGGCAGCAGGGGCTGCCGCCGGAGCGGCGCCTGCGCAGCAGGCCGAGGAGAAGACCACGTTCAACGTGATTCTCAAGGCATTTGCCGCGGAGAAAAAGATTCAGGTCATCAAGGAAGTGCGGACATTGACCGCTCTTGGGCTGAAGGAAGCAAAAGACCTGGTAGAGGGTGTGCCGAAACCGGTGAAGCAGGGCGTCCCAAAGGACGAGGCCGAGGCCGCCAAGAAGCAGCTTGAAGCCGCGGGCGCGACGGTGGAACTGTCGTAGCCGAGTCCGGCTTGAGGGTTGGTTGTCGGCGTTAATGTATTTTGGGGCTGAATTATCTGGAGCAGGAAATGGCTGAACAGACCGTACGGTATTTCGGAAAAGTCAGGGATGCTGTTGAGATCCCCGACCTGGTGGCGATTCAGCGCAAAGGGTACGAGAGTTTTCTGCAAAAGGACGTTGAGCCGGGTCGCAGGAGCGTTACGGGACTGGAAGAGCTTTTGAGGGAGATATTCCCGATAGAAAGCTACGATAAGAGCACGACGCTGGAGTATCGCTACTATGAGCTCGAGAGGGCCCGCTATTTGCCGATGGAGTGCAGACAACTGCGGCTGACGTACGGGTATCCTTTGAAGATATGGTGTCGGCTGCGGACAAAGGACGGCAAGGATATACCGGAACAGTCGGTGTATCTCGGGGAGATGCCGGTGATGATAGGCGGCGGCGAGTTCATTATCAACGGCGCGGAACGGGTGATAGTGAGCCAGCTTCACAGAAGCCCCGGCGTAGATTTTCTCATCGAGAGCAAAGAAGGCGACAGAATACTGCACGGCGGAAGAATCATTCCCGAAAGGGGAAGCTGGATAGAAATCAGCGTTACGCACAAGGATACGCTTGTCGTCAAAATAGACCAGTCGAGCAAGATTCCCGCCACGGTGCTTCTGCGGGCGATAAGCGCTGATTACAGCGTGACCGAACAGATTATTCGCGCGTTTTACCCGACCAAAGAGATTCAGAAAGGCCGGCTTACCCCCGGTATGTACGCGGTCGGGGACATTGTGAACACGGAGACGGGCGAAATCCTGGTGAAGAGCGGGGCACAAATCGGGGACAAGGTAAGCATCATCCAGAGCAGCGAGGTCAAGAAAATCGAGGTTGTTTCGGAGGCGGATGCGAAGGACCCGCTGATTCTGAACACGCTGCAGGATGACGACGCGAAGAATCACGAGCAGGCGCTGCTGAGGTTCTATGTGCGGCTGCGGCCGGGCAACCCGCCGAATCAGGAAAAGGCCGAGACGTTCTTCAAAGAGAAGTTTTTTGACATTAACCGCTATCGGTTGGGCAAGGTCGGGCGTTTCCGCCTCAATCGCAAGTTCGAGCAGAACGTTGCCCTGACTGAGATGACTTTGCGGCCGGATGACCTGCTTAACGCAATGAAATATATAATACGGCTGCGCAACAACGAGGGTGACGTTGACGACATCGACCACTTAGGCAACCGGCGACTGCGGACGATAGACGAGCTGGCCGGCGCCGAAATCCGCAAGGGCCTGCTGAAGCTTCGCAAGACCGTGCAGGAGCGAATGAGCGTGGTGCGCGAGTCAGTAGAGCCACAGCGCATATCCGACCTGGTAAACTCCAAGAGTGTTTCGAGTGCTATCAACTTTTTCTTCGGTCGGGGCGAGCTGAGCCAGATAGTTGACCAGACGAATGCACTGAGCCAGTTGACGCACGAGAGACGTCTGTCGGCTCTCGGCCCCGGGGGTCTGAACAGGAGGCGCGCCGGGTTTGAGGTTCGGGACGTGCACATAAGCCACTACGGTCGAATCTGCCCGGTAGAAACGCCCGAAGGCACCAACATCGGGCTTATCTCATCGCTGGCGATTTTCGCCACGGTTGATGAATACGGTTTTCTGCTTGCGCCGTATTTGAAGGTTGAAAAGGGCAAGGTGACGAATGAGGTTGCTTATTTGCGGGCCGACGAGGAGATGAAGGCGATATTCGCGCCGCCAAGCGCCGTAAACCATGAGACGCGCCGAGTGCGCGAAGGAATGGCTCTTGCGCGGCAGCACGGCGAGCTTGCGCAGGTATCGCACGAGGAGGTCAATTACATTGACGTTTCGCCGAAGCAGATAGTTGGTCTGTCGGCGGCATTGATACCGTTTCTTGAACACGATGACGCCAACCGAGCGCTGATGGGTTCGAATATGCAGAGGCAGGCAGTTCCGCTGGTGCGGAGCGAGGCGCCGCTTGTCTGCACGGGTATGGAGGAGATAGTGGGGCGTAACTCGAGCATGGTCATCCGTGCGGAGAAGGCGGGCGTAGTGACGGCCGTTGACGCCACCGTGGTGGTTATTAACCATACCGATGAATACAAGCTCGAAAAATTCTTCGGTCTTAATGAGAGGACGTGCCTGAATCAGCACCCGGTCATCAAGCTCGGTCAGAAGGTCGAGAAAGGACAGGTAATCGCGGACGGCGGCGGCACCGACCACGGGGTGCTGGCTCTTGGCCGGAATGTCCTTGTCGGGTTTATGTCTTACGAGGGCTTTAACTTCGAGGACGCCATTATTATCAGCGAGAAGCTGGTAAAGGACGACAGTTTCACGAGCATTCATATCAACGAGTTTGTCGCCGAAATACGCGAGACGCCCTTAGGTAAAGAGGAGTTCACCAACGACATTCCCAACGTCGGGGAAAAGGCGCTGCGGAATCTCGATGAGCACGGCGTGGTGCGCGAGGGCACGCGGGTAATTCCTGGCGATATTCTTGTAGGCAAGGTGGTGCCCAAGGGCAAGACCGAGCTTACGCCGGAAGAGAAGCTTCTGCACGCGATATTCGGAAGGGCCGGTGAAGACGTCAAGAATGATTCCTTAGAGCTTCCCAACGGGTACGAGGGCGTAGTCATCGAGACGAAGCGGTTCGTGCGGAGAGGCGCGGGGGAAGATGCGCGGAAGGAGCTTGCGGCGCAGGTGCGCGAGTACGAAAAGGAACTCAGGGCAAGACAGTGCGTCATCTTTCGGCAAATGGTGGCAGCCATACATGAGAAGTTCGATGATGTTTCCATCATTGACCCATCGACGAAACAAAGAGTCGGCGTCAGCGACGATGATGAAGTGGTGTATGAGCAGATAGACGGCTGGGACATCAAGTGGGTGAAGCCGGCGGCTATACGCGAGAAGGCCGAGAAGATAGCCGAGAAATTT
The DNA here is from genome assembly GCA_964353475.1 of uncultured Pirellulales bacterium. Taxonomy (GTDB): domain Bacteria; phylum Planctomycetota; class Phycisphaerae; order Sedimentisphaerales; family Anaerobacaceae; genus CAYGVZ01. Next base: position 6,354 of record CAYGVZ010000003.1, read on the forward strand.
CTGGCAAAGGCGAAAGAGCTGGAGGATGAGAAGAAGCAGAAGCTGGAGAGGATGAAGCACGGCGATGAGCTGCCGAGCGGCGTACTTGAGATGGTGCAGATATATGTAGCCACAAAAAGGACGCTGGCTATCGGGGATAAGATGGCGGGTCGTCACGGCAACAAGGGCGTCATTGCGAAGATTCTGCCGGAAGAGGATATGCCGTTTCTTGAGGACGGCACGTCTATCGGCATCCTGCTCAACCCACTTGGCGTGCCGAGCAGAATGAACGTCGGGCAGATACTCGAGACGCACCTGGGCTGGGCGGCGAAGATACTTGGCTTCGAGGCGATAACGCCGGTCTTTGACGGGGCTAATGAAGCGGATATTCAGAAGCTGTGTGCAGAAGCCAACGAGAAGATGCGCACAAGAAAGGCGGAGCTTGAGGATTCTAGTACTGCGCCTCCGAACGACGAGTTTTTCATAAACGTCCCGCCGACGCTGAAGACGCAGCTTTATGACGGGAGGACGGGGGAGGCGTTTGACCAGCAGGCGACAATCGGCTACATCTATATGATGAAGCTGCATCACCTTGTGGATGACAAGATACACGCGCGTTCAACGGGTCCGTACAGCTTGATTACGCAGCAGCCGTTGGGCGGCAAGGCGCGGACGGGCGGCCAGAGGTTCGGGGAAATGGAAGTATGGGCGCTGGAGGGCTACGGCGCGGCTTATACGTTGCAGGAAATGCTGACGGTCAAGAGCGATGACGTGGAAGGGCGCACGAAGATTTATGAGTCGATGGTCAAGGGGCAGAACACGCTTGAGGCGGGTACGCCCCTGTCGTTTGACGTTTTGTGCAATGAAATCAGAGGGTTGGGCCTCAATATCCAGCTTGAGAAGAAGCGGCTCGGCAGCACTGTTTTGTAACCGGGATATTTGGAGGCAGGTTAAAGGGGTTCGCCGTTATACGGAACGGCGTGTTAAGGAGTCGGATACAAATGTTGGGTAATATATACGACAGGATTAACGATTACGGCTCGGTGAAGATATCGCTGGCAAGTCCGAATGATATTAGAAGCTGGTCATTCGGGGAGGTTCGCAAGCCCGAAACGATAAACTACCGGACGTATCGACCCGAGCGGGACGGGCTTTTCTGCGAGCGTATTTTCGGGCCTGAGCGCGACTGGGAATGTGCGTGCGGCAAGTACAAGGGTACAAAGTTCAAAGGCATCATCTGCGACCGCTGCGGCGTGAAGGTGACGCACAGCCGGGTTCGGCGCAAACGTATGGGACATATTAACCTGGCTGCGCCGTGCCTGCATATCTGGTTCTTCAAGACCATACCCAACCATCTCGGTACCGTGCTCGGGATGAAGACCGTCGACCTGGAGAAGATAATTTATTTCCAGGATTACGTTGTTACCGACCCCGGCGACAGCCGGTTGAAACGGGGTCAGTTGCTCACGGAAGATGAATACCGCGATGCAACGAGCAAGTACGGGAGTTCATTCAAGGCGGGGATGGGCGGGGAGGCAATCAAGGCGTTGCTGCAGTCGCTGGATATGGATGCGCTGAGTGCGGAGCTGCGTTCGGCAATCACCAAGACAAGCAGCGGGCAGAAGGTGAGGGACCTTACCAAGCGTCTGAAGGTGGTTGACTCGCTGCGGAGCAGCAACAATAAGGCGGAGTGGATGGTTCTCGATGTGGTTCCGGTTATTCCGCCCGATTTGCGTCCGCTGGTTTTGTTAGAGAGTGGGAACTTTGCCACAAGCGACCTCAATGACCTATACCGGCGCATCATCAACCGCAACAATCGGCTGAAGAAACTGATAGACCTGAATGCACCGGAAGTGATTATCCGCAACGAGAAGAGGATGTTGCAGCAGGCGGTTGATTCGCTGATGGACAACGGCAGATGCCGCAGGCCGGTGCTGGGCAGCAATAATCGGCCGCTGAAGAGTTTGGCGGATATGATTAAGGGCAAGCAGGGCCGGTTCCGCGAAAATCTGCTTGGCAAGCGAGTGGATTACTCGGCGCGGTCAGTGATAGTCATCGGGCCGAACCTGAAGCTGCATCAGTGCGGGCTGCCGAAGCGCATCGCTCTCGAATTGTATCAGCCGTTCATTATTCGCCGGCTAAAACAAAACGGGCTTGCGGACACCATCAAGAGCGCCAAGCGAATGATTGAGCGTCGCAGCGAGCAGATATGGGATATTCTTGAAGAGGTCATTCATCAGCACCCCGTATTGCTTAACCGTGCGCCGACGCTGCACCGAATGGGCGTTCAGGCGTTTGAGCCGGTTCTGGTTGAAGGCAACGCCATTAAGCTTCATCCGCTGGCCTGCAAGGGGTTCAACGCCGACTTTGACGGCGACCAGATGGCGGTGCATCTGCCGCTCTCTGTGGAGGCGCAGGCGGAAGCACACGCGCTTATGATGACCGTCTGCAACATCTTCTCGCCTGCCAACGGTTCGCCAATGGTAGGTCCGTCCCAGGATATGGTGATGGGCAACTATTATTTGACTGCTATGCTGCCGGGCGAGAAGGGCGAAGGGATGGCGTTCAAGGACCCCTTCGAGGCGATGACGGCCTGTGAGATGGGCAAGATAGGGCTGCACGCAAAAATCAAGGTGCGGATTAACAAGGAGCTTACGGACGAAGGGCATCAGGTGAAGGTCAGACAGGATCCCGGCAGTCAGCAGCGCCGTGTTGTCGAAACCACCGCCGGCAGGTGTATGTTTAATGATATACTTCCTGTCGTAATGCCTTTCTATAATCTGCTGATGGGACAGAAGCCGCTTGGGCAGGTCATCAGCGACTGCTATGAGATTGCCGGCAGTGCCGAGACGGTGGACCTTCTGGACAAGATAAAAGACCTGGGCTTCAAGCACGCGACTTTGTCTGGGATGAGCTTCGGGATAATCGACCTGAAGATACCGCCGAAGAAGCACGAGATTATAGACGAGACGGAAAAGAAGGTTAAGAAGATATTGAAGAACTATCAGGCCGGCGTTCTTACCGAGGGTGAGAGGTACAACCAGGTCATCGACGCGTGGACAAATGCGCGCGTTGCGGTAACAAATGAGATGCTGCGTGGGCTGAAAGAAGACAGAAAGCCGGACGGCTCGCCGTATCTAAACCCAATCCACCTGATGAGCACGTCGGGAGCGAGGGGCAGCGTTGACCAGATTCAGCAGCTTGCGGGTATGAGAGCATTGATGGCCAAGCCGAGCGGGGAGATTATTGAGACGCCGATTAAATCCAATTTCCGCGAGGGCCTGACGGTGCTGGAGTATTTCAGCTCGACGCACGGCGCTCGAAAAGGTCTGGCTGATACCGCTCTTAAGACGGCCAACTCCGGTTATCTTACCAGAAAGCTCATCGATGTTGCCCAGAACGTTATTGTAGCCGACCGCGACTGCGGCACACTTCAAGGCATAACCAAGAGCACTGTCAGCAGGGGCGAACAGGTTGATATCCCGCTGTCACAGCTTATTGTCGGCAGGACGGCCCGCGACAACATCCGCAATCCCATTACAGATGAGATGATTGTGCACGAAAACGAGGTCATAGCGCTTGAGGCGGCGGCCAAGATAGAGGCGCTGGGGCTTGATGCGATTCGCGTGAGAAGCCCGTTGACCTGCGACAGTCCTTTCGGCATCTGCGCAAAATGCTATGGCTGGGATATGAGCACGGGCAAGCTGGTCGAAGAAGGGCTGCCTGTGGGGATTATTGCGGCGCAGTCGATTGGCGAGCCGGGTACACAGTTGACCCTGCGAACGTTCCACACGGGCGGCATAGCGTCGCGTGCTATTCTTGAGAGCGACCAGAAAGCCGGCGTTGATGGCAAGGTGAAGTTCAGGGATTTGGGCCACGTTCCCGACCCCAATGTTGCCTTTGAGTCGGAGGACGAGAAATTCCGCACGGATGTACTTGGCCAGCAAGGCAGCCCCAAAGAAAAAAGGCCTGTCAGGTCAAGAGGAATAGTGTTGAAACGGAACGGCGAAGTGCTTCTTCTGGATGAGAAAGACCGTGAGCTTGAGAAGTACAAGGTGCCGTATGGTGCGATTCTGCAGGTCGATGATGGAAGTCCAGTCAAGGTCGGGCAAAGGTTGTTTTCGTGGGACCCGCACCGAACGCCTATTCTGGCTGAGGTCGCCGGCGTCATCCGCTTTGTGGACATCATTGATGGTGAAACGGTGCGGCTCGAGGAAGAGCGCAAAGGCCAGTTCGGCAAGCCGGTTATTATTGAGCACAAAGGTGACAAGCACCCGCAGATAATGATTGAAGACCCTAACGGCAAGATACTTGATGTCCACTATTTGCCTGCCGGCGGCAGAATCGAGGTTGTCGAAGGCCAGTCCGTTCAGGCGGGACAGTTACTTGCCCATCAGCCGCGGGCCACGGGCGGTACACAGGATATTACCGGCGGCCTGCCGCGAGTCACGGAGGTCTTTGAGGCGCGCAAGCCGAAAGACCCTGCTGCCATCGCGGAAATCAGCGGGCGCGTCGAGCTTAAGAGCGATAAGCGCAAAGGGAAGATGACCATCATAGTTCGCAGCGAGAGCGGAATGGAGAAAGAGCACCACGTGCCGCGCGACAGGCACCTCAACGTGCACACGGGCGACCTTGTCGAGGCGGGGGACACCCTGACGGACGGCCCGCTTGTCCCGCACGATATACTGCGAATCAAAGGCGAAGAGGCCCTGCAGCGATACCTGATAGGTGAGATTCAAAACGTTTACCGTTCGCAGAATGTCACCATCAACGACAAGCACATTGAGATTATCTGCTCCCAGATGATGCGAAAGATTGAGATTGATTCGGTGGGCGATGGCTCGTTTCTGCCGAGCGAGGTGGTTGACAAGTTTGTCTTCCGCAAAGAAAACGAACGGCTGAATAACAGCATAAAAATTGCGACGCTGGGAGATGCGAGTGACCTGAAGGAGGGTCAAGTTGTGGACAAGGCGAAGCTGGCCAGTATAAATGAACGGCTGGAGGCGATAGGGGGTGCATCGGCAAAGGGCAAGAAGCCGCGGCCGGCGACGGCGAATACGCTGCTGCTTGGAATAACCAAGGCCTCGCTTCGTTCTGACAGCTTCATAGCGGCGGCAAGTTTCCAGCAGACAACAAAGATCTTGACGGAGGCCGCTTTAAGTGGTAGTGTGGATAATTTAACCGGTTTGAAAGAGAACGTGATACTTGGGCACCTGATACCTGCGGGGACGGCGTTTAAGCCGTACCTGGAGTTGAAAGTCAAGCACCTTGCTGAGGCGCCGCTGCCGAAGGAATTTGCAGAGGTCAGAGAGGTAGTCGAGGCAAAGGAAGCGGAGGCCAAGAAAGAGGCCGCTATCAGGGAAGCACTGGGAATCGAATAGGGTACGTATTGTTTTAGCAGGTGGAGTGTAGAAGAAACTATGCCGACAACAAACCAGTTGATAAGGCGTCCGAGAGGTAAATCGAAGGGGAGCAAGCGTTTGTCGGAAATCAGCGGTTCTCCGCAGCGCAGGGGCGTATGCCTGATAGTCAGGACAATGACGCCGAAGAAGCCGAACTCGGCTCTTCGCAAGATTGCGCGTGTTCGGCTGACCAACGGCAAGGAAGTCACCGCATACATACCGGGAATCGACCATAATCTGCAGGAGCACAGCACGGTTTTGATTCGCGGCGGTCGAGTTAGAGACCTTCCCGGTGTGCGGTATCACATAATCAGGGGCGTGCTGGACGCCGCCGGCGTTGCCAACCGCAAGCGTGGCAGGAGCAAGTACGGCGCGAAGAGAGGCAAGTAGCCCGCGCCGCGGTAATAGGGATTTTCGGGCAAGGCAGGAATTATGGGCAGAAAGAAGTGGACAAAATCGGAAGAACAGTTAAAGCCGGATTCGAGGTATAACAGCAAGCTGGCGGCGAAGTTTATCAACTGCCTGATGTACGGAGGCAAGAAGGCGGTTGCCGAGCGTATTTTCTACGGTGCGATGGATATTATCGCGGAGAAGGAAAAGGAGGCGCCGCCGGTGGAGATTTTCGAGAAGGCCATCAACAACGCCAAACCGCTGCTGGAGGTGCGCAGCAAGCGAATAGGCGGCGCGAGTTATCAGGTGCCGATGCAGGTAAGCTCAAGGCGTCAGCAGTCGCTTGCGTTCCGCTGGATTATCGAATCGGCCCGCGGGGTAAAAGGCAAGGCGATGCCGGAGCGGCTGGCTGCCGAACTGATAGAGGCATTTCACGGTCGCGGCGGTGCGATGGCGACCAAGGAGAACGTACACAAGATGGCCGATGCCAACAAGGCATTTGCTCACTTTGCGTGGTAATAGAGTAAGCATAATTGCTGCCACGGTGCGTTGTTGAAATGACCGTGGCAGTTTTCTTTATGCCCCGCTCTGCGGGTGTTCGCTGCGGAGAATGGAATAGAATCGATGTCGGAAGAATTGCAAAAAATACGCAATATAGGAATAATCGCTCACATAGACGCGGGCAAGACGACTGTAAGCGAGCGTGTACTTTATTATGCGGGCAGGACGTACAAGATGGGGGAGGTCCACGACGGGACTACCGTTATGGATTATCTGGAGGAAGAGCAGAAGAGGGGCATTACCATTACCTCGGCTGCGACTAAGCTGGAGTGGGAATCCTGCCAGATAAATCTTATTGACACGCCTGGGCACATTGACTTTACAGCGGAGGTCGAGAGGTCGTTGAGGGTGCTTGACGGTGCGGTAGTGGTTTTTGACGGCAGCGAAGGCGTTCAGGCCCAGAGCGAGACCGTCTGGAGACAAGGCCGGAAGTATGCCCTTCCCTGTCTGTGCTTTATCAACAAGATGGACAAGACGGGCGCGGATTTCGAGATGAGCGTCCAGAGCATTCGCGAAAAGCTCTCGGCTAATCCCGTTTGTATGCAGATTCCCATCGGAGCAGATGACAGTTTCAAAGGACTTATCGACCTTGTTACAATGCGGGCGATTTTTTACGAGTCCGAAGAGCTTGGGGCGAGATTTGAAGAGGTCGAGATTCCTGACGAGTTTCGCAGGGTCGCCGGGCAGAAGCGTCACGATATGCTGGAGCGTTCTGCCGAGCACGATGAAGAGCTTATGGACCTGTATGTCCACGATAAGCCCGTGCCGCAGGGCGTCATCGAGAGGGCGATCAGGAAGGGCACATTGGCCAACAAGCTGCAGCCGGTGTTTTGCGGTTCGGCTCTGAAATATATCGGCGTGCAACGGCTGTTGGACGGGGTCGTTTCATACTTGCCTTCGCCGCTGGACAAGCCCGCGATTACAGGGCACAAGCCCGGCGATGAGACCGGGACCATCGCCGTCAAGTGTGACCGCGATGAGCCGCTTGTGGCGCTTGCGTTCAAGATTATCGGCGACACACACGGCGACCTCTATTTCCTGAGGATATATCAGGGGACATTAAAAAGCGGCAGCAGAGTTCTTAATTCGACCCGGGACAAGAAGGAGAACATCATCAGGTTATTTGAGATGCATGCCGGTGAGCGTAAGATTGTCAAATCGGCGGGCGCCGGCGATATAGTCGCGGTTATCGGTCCGAAAGAGGTCATCACGGGCGATACGCTCTGTGACACGCACAGACCGGTGTGTTTGCCCAGCATAAGTTTCCCGCAGACGGTCATTACGATGTCGATAGAGCCGCGAAGCTCGGCAGACAAGGCCAAACTGGGAGAGGCGCTGGCGAAGTTGAGGCGTGAAGACCCGACTTTTGGGGTGAGATTTGACGTGGAGACCGGCCAGACGGTTATAAGCGGTATGGGCGAATTGCACCTGGAAATCCTCCAGCACAAGCTGACGGACGAAAAGGGGCTGGATATCAGGGTGGGCAAACCCCGCGTCGCGTACAAGGAGGCGATAAGCACGCAGGCACGGGCGGAAGGCAAGTTCATCCGGCAGACGGGCGGGCGAGGGCAATATGGCCACGTTGTTTTGACCATTGAGCCGCTGGTTACCCCCGAGGGGCATTATGACTCCAAAATCGAGTTTGAGAACTGCTCTGGCGGAGACGAGGTCCCAAAAGAATACGTTTCTTCGGTCGAGAGAGGGGTCAGGGATGCCTTATGCAGCGGGGTGTTAGCGGGCTATCCCGTTATGGGAGCAAAGGTTACACTTGTAGGCGGGTCGTTTCACTCGGTGGATTCGTCCGATATTGCCTTCGAACAGGCGGCAGCGGCAGGGATTGCCGCACTGCTTGCAAAGGCAGGGCCGGTTCTGTTTGAGCCGGTTATGCGTCTGGAGGTAGAGGTGCCGGAGGCCTTTTTTGGGGTTGTGCAGGCGGGTTTGCTGGCCAAGAGGGGGGTTATTACCGACAGCAGAGGACACGGGAGTACGCGGGTAATTGAAGCGAAGGTGCCGTTGTCCGAGATGTTCGGTTATTCGAGTGAGATAAGGAGTGTTACGGCAGGCAGAGGCAGCTTCACTATGGAGCCGTTGTGTTACGAGAGGGTACCGGAAGAGGTGGCAAAGCGTCTTTTGCTCAATGTTTGAAAATTTAAAGGATTCTATAAAATAATTTTTCTTTTTTTTGTTGACGCTTCAAGAATACCCTGCTACTTTAGAGGTCTTTCAGCCGTAGCGAGCATCGCCAGGGACGGCAATGCGTTGAACGAGTTGGGCTGTACATATCTGTAATTGTGTCAGGGATGGTTGTTTAGGTTGTTCCGTGGAATAGCGGGGTACACCAGGGCGGCGAAACGGCCTTGGAAGGGCTTGGAAAGCACGGGCGGTTTTGGCTGGGCTTTCCTGAAGGTTCGCACCCGTGTTCGTTAAGGAAGGCGATTCGACAGTTGAGGATTGGCATAAGCTCGGCTGTCGGTCAATGCCTCTCCTGCCAAAAACGGAAAAACGTGTTTGATACTACAGGGAGATTGTTTATCCGAGCGGCGGGTTTTTCCGCCGGCGGTGAATGTGCCGCAAAGGCCTGATTGAAAAACACGGGTTGCCAGGTTCGGTTTTCAGGGCGTAGAGACGAAGTATGGCGGGCGAAACAGAAAGAATAAAAATCAGAATGGAAGCGTATGACCACAGGGCACTTGACGCTTCAGCAAAAGAGATAGCCGAGCATGCCCGAAGGACAAACGCGCGTGTGAGCGGGCCGATACCGCTGCCGACCCGGATAGAGAAGTACACGGTTCTGCGCAGCCCGCACATCGACAAGAAGTCGCGTGAGCAGTTTGAGCTGCGGACGCACAAACGATTGATTGACATTCGTGAGGCCAACGCGCGGACGGTCGAGGTGTTGAACAGATTGGTTGTGCCGGCGGGAGTTTTTGTAAAGATAAAGGTTTAGGTGATTGCACCTGACCCTGGTGGAGATGAAAGCAGGGCGAGTGAGGTTAGAGCAAATGGCGATGTTACTGGGCAAGAAAGTTGGTATGACAAAGATGTATGATGGGGCGGGCAAGCTACTGCCGGTTACCGTCATACAGGCCGGCCCCTGCACTGTGATGCAGGTTAAGACGGTTGATACCGACGGCTATAACGCGGTGCAGCTTGGTTACGACGACGTCAAGCCGTCTCGCAGGACAAAAGCCCAGGTTGGTCACGCGAACAAAGTCAACAGTGTCCCCAAGCGGTTCACAAGAGAAATGCGGCTGGCTGCCGATTCAAAGCTCGAGATTAAAGCAGGCGACTCTGTGACCGTGTCCACTTTTTCAGGGATTAAGCTGGTTGATATTATCGGCGTGAGCAAAGGAAAGGGATTTGCCGGCCCGATGAAACGGCACCACTTCGGCGGTATGCCCGCCTCGCATGGTACGGAGCGCAAGCATCGTTCGCCGGGAACACAGGCAAGCTGGGGCACGGACCGAGGTCATGGTGGAAATATCAAGAAGGGCAAGAAGATGGGCGGCCATATGGGCTGCGAGAGAGCCACAGAGAAAAACCACACACTGGTCGCAATAGATGAGCCGAACAACCTGCTGGTTATCAGGGGTTCCGTCCCGGGGCCTGCGGGTGGTTATGTAGTGGTGCGCAGTTCGGCGATGCCGAAGTAGGCGCAGGAGCACAGATAGAATGATAGAATTGCCCGTTTACAACAGAGAAGGTCAGGAAGTCGAGCGACTGAAGGTCGATGAGGCGGCTTTCGGCGGGCACGTTCGATACCCGCTGCTCAAGCAGGCGATTGTAATGCATCAGGCAAATAAGCGTGTGGGCACAGCCGCCACCAAGAGCAGGGGGATGGTGGAGGGTTCGACTCGCAAACTTTACGCACAGAAACATACCGGCAATGCTCGTGCCGGCACCTTAAGGACAGGCAAGCGCGTCGGCGGCGGCGTGACTTTTGCAAAAATCCCCAGAGATTTCAGTCAGCGGATGCCGCAAACACAAAGAAGACAAGCAAGAAATTCTGCAATTCTTTTCAAACTGCTCAATGACAGCGTTGTTGTTATCGACAACCTGAAATTCGACAAGCCCCGCACGAGAGATTTTGCCGCGATGCTCAGTAAGCTCAAAATTGACCGCAGTTGTCTTGTGATGATACCGGATTATGACGACACACTGTACAAATCGGCGAGAAATATACCCAAGGTCGCAGTGGTGCCGGTCGCCGAATCAAGCGCAGGGGTTATCTGTAACCACAGAAAGATACTGTTTTCCAAGGAAGCGTTTCTGTCGCTTCTGAGCAAGGGTGAAACAGGCGAGAACTGACCGCAGCTATTATGGATAACTATCAGGTAATAATTCGTCCGTTGATAACCGAACAGACAACGCATTTTGCCACTCGCAGTGCGTACTCGTTCGAAGTTGACAGGAGGGCGAACAAGCAGCAAATAAAAGGTGCTATTGAGAAGGTTTACGGAGTAAAGGTCAGCAAGGTGCGGACCGCCAATCACAAAGGCAAGCTGAGGCACAGAGGCAAGGGGTCGGGTTTTACGGCGGCGTGGAAGAAGGCGGTTGTGTATCTTGAGCCGGACTATCATATAGATTTGTTCTAAAGAAGCTAATAGGCGGTGTAATTATGGGCATTCACAAATACAATCCGACAAGTGCGGGGCGCAGGCACGGTTCGGTGAATGACTTTGCCGAGCTGACTACGGATACGCCTGAAAAGTCGCTGTGTGTTCGCATAGGCAAGGCCGGCGGGAGAAATAGCGGGGGTTTTACCACCGTGCGGTTCAGAGGCGGCGGGGCGCGCAGGATATACCGATTGATAGATTTCAAGCGAGAGAAGGACGGGATTCCCGCGAGAGTGGCGTCGGTTGAGTACGACCCGAACAGAAACTGTTTCGTATCGCTGTTGAACTACGCTGACGGCGAGAGACGATATATTCTGTCTCCGGAAGGCGTCAAAGTGGGCGAAGTCCTGCAAAACGGTCGCGAGTGCGAACCGAGAGCAGGCAATGCTATGCCGCTGGATGCGATACCGAGCGGCCTTGAGGTTCACAACGTAGAGCTTTCAGCGGGTCAGGGCGGAAAACTTGTTCGTGCAGCGGGCGGTGCGGCGAGAATCCTGGCGAAAGAGGGCGACTGGGTTACGCTTATTATGCCAAGCGGTGAGATGCGAATGGTGCGCAAAGAGTGCCGTGCGACGATAGGCCGGCTGAGCAACGCGGATTTCCAGAACGTAACCATAGGCAAGGCGGGCAGGGTGAGACATATGGGCCGGCGTGGCCATGTTCGTGGAAAGGCGCAAAATCCTGTCTCGCATCCGTTAGGCGGGGGCGAAGGGCGCTCAAACGGCGGACGTCATCCCTGCTCTCCGACAGGCGTGCTGGCAAAAGGCGGAAAAACCAGGAATCCAAGAAGGCCGAGCAATAAGAGAATTATCCGCAGGCGCAGAAGCAGCAGACAGGGACAGTTGGTATAGGCGAGTGTTTTTGCCGGGGCGGTTTATGATGATAGAGGTGGTTTAATGGGCAGGTCACTGAAAAAAGGCCCGTACGTTGACGTGAAGCTTTTTGCAAAGGTCAACAGGCAAAGAGAGACGGGCTCTCGCGACCCGATAAAGACGTGGGCCAGAAGGTGCACGATTACCCCTGAGTTTGTGGGTCTTACGTTTATGGTGCATAACGGCAAGATGTTTCACAAGGTTTTCGTCACGGAAGATATGGTTGGGCACAAGCTGGGCGAGTTTTCACCCACCAGGATATTCAGGGGTCACTCCACCAGAAGGGTTGAAGAGGTAGCTGCTACTTAACAGGCGGTGTTGAGTTAATATGTTGAATGCAACAAAGCTAAAACAAGTTTGTAAAGAGCGTAAGGCGAACCTGGAGCAGCTTGCCGGCCAGATTGCGAGGGCGGGGCTGGACAAGAAGGCCGCGATTAGCGCGTTGAAGAACTGGCAGCGGGGGCTGTACCGGCCGACTCCTGATACAGAGGATATTCGTCACCTTGCCGCGGCGCTGGGTGTAGAGGCGAACGATATCAGGGGGTGGCATTCATTTTACAGATACGCGCCGATGTCGCCTCGCAAGGCGCACTTGGTTACGCAGTTGATAATGGGCAGGCGCGTGCAGGACGCCCTCGACATACTCAAGTTCACACATAAGCGGGCCGCGGAAGCGGTAACGAAGGTGCTGAAGTCGGCAGTGGCGGACGCGGACGAGCAGCAGGCAGACGTGGATAATCTGTACGTCAGCGAAGCACGCGTGGATGACGCCGGGATACGGCTCGGCACGAAGCGCTGGATACCGAAAGACAGAGGCAGGGCTTACCCCATTCGAAAGAAGGCCTGTCATATTCATATTACGGTGACACAGGTATGATTCGCACGGGGATGCAGGATTGTAATTAAAGGCAATTATGGGTCAGAAGACATCGCCAATTGGATTTAGGACCGGGATAACCCGCGGCTGGCAAAGCACGTGGTTTGCATCGAAGGCCGACTACGGGACGTTCCTTGTTGAGGACCAGAAGATACGCGCGTACGTTGACGCCAAGTACAATCGTCAGATGCCGAAGGGCGGGGTTGCCCAGGTTGAGGTAGTGCGTACTCGCAACGAGGTGAAAGTGACGCTGCACAGCGCCAGGCCGGGTGTGGTGATAGGCCCGAGGGGCGGCGAAGTTGACAAGCTGCGAGAAGAGCTGGAGCATCTGACCGGTCGCAAGGTCGCGGTCAATGTCGTGGAGATAAAAGAGCCGGACCTGAGCGCAAAACTTGTGGGTGAAGCGATTGCCGAACAGTTGTGCAAGCGTGCCTCATACAGAAGGACGATGAAGCAGTTTTGTGAAGCGGCGATGAACGCCGGCGCAAAAGGAGTAAAAATGCTATGTTCCGGCCGGCTGGCCGGCGCGGAGATTGCGCGGCGTGAAACACAGAAGCTGGGCAGCATTCCGCTTCATACTCTTGATGCGGATGTTGATTATGCCACTTCCACGGCGCGGACGACATACGGCGCGATAGGCATAAAGGTCTGGATTTACAAAGGAAAGTTTGGGGAGCATCTAGAGGCCAAGCCGGCGGCGCAGCGGAGGCGTCGTTCGTCGAGGCGCGAGTTTGGCTCAGGCGGAGAATCGCGCGTTCGGGGCGGTGCTGCCGGGCGGAAAGATGTGGCGGCAGCAGAGCCGGAAGCCGGCGGGCCGCCTGCCGAGGCGGAGCCGGGTCAGCCGGAGGGCACGGCGACGGCTTGAGAAATTGGTTGTGATTATCGCGGGTCAATTGAAGACGACAGCGGTTGTTTTTAGAGGATTTAGTAAATGGCGTTAATGCCAAAAAGAGTCAAGTACCGTAAGAGCCAGCGAGGCAGAATGAAGGGTGTGGCGTCGAGGGCCAACTACGTGGCCTTCGGCGAATACGGTCTTCAGTCACTGGAACACTGCTGGGTAACCGGCCCGAATATAGAGGCCGGGCGGGTATCAGCGACGCATTTTCTGCATCGCGAAGGCAGGGTGTATGTTCGGATATTTCCGCACAAGCCGGTGAGCGCCAAGCCGCTTGAGACGCGAATGGGTAAAGGTAAAGGCGAGCCGGCTTTCTGGGTGGCAAGGGTAAGGCCCGGGACGGTTATGTTTGAGATTGGCGGCGTAGATGAAGAAGTGGCCAAGCAGGCACTTTCGAGGGTGGCCCACAAGATGCCCGTCAAGTGCAGATTTTTGAGAAGAAGACATACATTGTAACAGGGATATTTTTGATGAAAGCAGAGCAGTATCGACAGATGAGTGCAGACGAACTGACCAATCGGCTCGAGGATCTGGAGCGGAATCTGTTCGACCTGAAGGCGCAGGCAGTCACCGAGAAGCTCGAGAACACCAGGGCGCTGCGCAACGTCAGGCGGGACGTAGCTAGGATAATGACCGTGCTGCGTGAAAAGACAGTGGCGGCGAAGCAGTAAGACCGATTGTGGCTTACTGAGAGAAAGATAAAGGAAAACGTTGATGGAGCAGACAAAGCCGAAGACAGTGAGTGCTGTAGTAGTCGGCAAGAGCGGCGATAAGAGCGTCAAGGTCAGCATCGACTACTCGTTCAGACACGCCAAGTACGGGAAGTTTCTGCGCCGCACGACGCGCTTAATTGTGCACGACGAACGGAATGAAGCAGGCGTTGGTGATGTGGTGGAGATTGCCGAGGCGAGGCCCTACAGCGGGAGCAAGACGTGGCGTCTCGTGCGTATTGTTCAGAAGGCCCTTCAGGAACAGGTAAGAGCGGACCAGGCGATATGATACAGCAGCAGACAATGTTAAACATAGCGGACAACTCCGGCGTAAGGGCCGCGATGTGCATCCGCGTTCTGGGGAAAGAAGGCGCCAAGGGGAGGTTCACGCGTGTGGTGGCGGAGGTGGGAGATATTGTTTGTGTGGCGGTCAAGAAGTGGCTGCCGACCTGTCAGTTGGACAACAAGAAGGTTCATAAGTGTGTAATCATCCGTACGACGCATCCGGTGAGGCGGCCGGACGGCAGCTATGTGAGATTTGACAGCAACGCGGCGGTAATGATAGACGCCGAGGGTAATCCCATCGGCACGAGGATTTTCGGCGCTGTCCCGCGAGAACTGCGGGAGAAGAACTTTATGAAGATAGTTTCGCTTGCAAGCGAAGTGGTGTAATTGCGAGGCCGGTGAGTCGGGAAAGATATGGCTTTTCACATAAAAAAAGGAGATATGGTCGAGATTATGACCGGCGACTCAAAGGGCGGCACGGGAAGAGTGCTACGAGTACTGCGCGAGGAGAACAAGGTTGTCGTACAGGGACAGAACCTGGCGAAGAAGCACGTTCGTCCGTCGCGCAAGAACCCGTCCGGCGGGCGCATCAACGTTGAGCAGCCGCTGCATGTCAGCAACGTGCTGCCTGTTAACCCGAAGACCTCTCGCGGTACGCGGGTGCATTTTGAGACAGCCGGGGACGGCAGCAAGGTTCGCCTTGCAGCAGATGGAACGAAACTGAGCGACGTGAGACGAGCGGCAAAACGATAAGAGAATATTGGGCTGAGAATAGTTGTCGGGCAGATTGTTCAATGGCGCGATTAAAAGACGTATATAAAACGAAGGTTGTTCCTGAGCTGACGAAGCAGTTCGGCTACAAGAACGTGATGGCCGTGCCGCGTCTGGTGAAGATAGTTATTTCGATGGGTGTGGGCAAGGCGGTACAGGACAAGAAGTTCCTGGAGCTGGCCAAGAGCGACCTTACGTTGATAACGGGGCAGATGCCGCTGGTGTGCAAGGCGAAGAAAAGCGTGTCTAATTTTAAGGTTCGCCAGGGCAACGAAACGGGTCTGAAGGTTACCATTCGGGGCAGCCGGATGTACGAGTTTATGGACCGGCTGATAAGCTTGGCGATACCTCGCGTGAGGGACTTTCGCGGTCTTAACGCCAAAAGCTTTGACGGCCAGGGCAATTATTCGATGGGACTGAACGAACAGACCGTATTTCCTGAGATAAACGCGGCCAAGGTTGAGTTTCAGCAGGGTATGAACATAACGTTTGTGACGACCGCGAAGACCGATGACGAGGCAAAACAGATGCTCGCCCTGTTCGGTATGCCGTTCAGGACCCGCGGGCGTGAAGGCGCCGGGGACACTGAATAGGACGGCGTGAATACTTGTGTGGATTGGCTCAATTTAGGAGCTGGTGAATGTCAACAAAGGCATTAGAGAATAAGGCGAAACGAAAAGCGAAGTTCAGGGTCAGGCAGTACACTCGCTGCGAGTTGTGCGGCAGGAGTCACGCGGTGTATCGCAAGTTCAAGGTCTGTCGCATCTGCTTCAGGACTCTGGCAAATGAGGGCAAGATTCCCGGCGTGATGAAATCGAGCTGGTAAACGACCGGTAAAGAGCGGTTGGAGATTTGAGGATACAGAAGAGACATAAATTATGAGTTTGAGCGACCCGATAGCTGATATGCTGACAAGGATTCGTAACGCCCTTCGTATAGAGGCCGGGCAGGTGAATATTCGGATGACCGGAATCTGTCGGGGCATAGCAGCCGTATTAAAAGAAGAGGGCTACATCGAAGATTTTGACCGCATTGAAGACGGCAAGCAGGGCATATTGCGAGTTACTTTGAAGTACGACCAGGATGGGCATCCTATTATCGGCCGGATTACGAGGATAAGCCGGCCGGGTCGAAGGGTGTACTCATCCGTTGAGGATTTGCCTTACGTGCTGAGCGGAATGGGTATCGCGGTCGTATCAACAAGCAAGGGCGTTATGAGCGACAGGAATTGCCGCCAGGCCAAAATCGGCGGTGAGGTACTTTGCACGGTGAGCTGATGAGTCGTATAGGAAAAAAACCAGTTGGTATTCCCGCCGGGGTGAAGATAGAGCAGAGCGGTCAGCGAGTAAAGATAACCGGCCCGCTCGGCGCGCTGGAAATGGACTGTCATCCCAGGATTAAGGTAACGGTGGACAACCCCGCGAACGTCATAAGGGTTATCAGCGATAATCCGGACGCTCGCCAGAGCAAACAGATGCACGGTACGATGCGGGCGCTGATTGCCAATATGGTTGAGGGAGTAACCAAAGGTTACGAGAAGAAGATGGAGATATACGGCACCGGGTACAGCGTTAAGGAGCAATCCGGTAAGCTGCTTCTGGTGGTGGGTTTTGCTCACTCGGTGGAGAGGGCGATACCGAAAGGGCTAAAGGTTAAGGTTGAAGTGGCGGCGACCAAGGGCAACGAGACGCCCGCCAAGTTCACCCTTTCGAGCGCGGACAAGTGTCTGCTGGGTGGATTTGCAGCGGACATCCGCAAGGTTCGGCCGCCTGAGCCATACCAGGGCAAGGGAATTCGCTACGCTGACGAGCACGTCAAGAGGAAGGTTGGCAAGACGTTTACTTCGGGTACTGCGTAATTTTGATGTAATCGGTTGTTTTGAAAATGCTTATTGACAGAATCAAGAGAGCAGCGCTGAGGCGCAAGCATCATGTTCGCAAGAAAGTCGTCGGGACGCCCGATAAGCCGCGGCTGTCGGTGTTTCGTTCCAACAGACATATCTATGCGCAGATTATAGATGACGTGGCCGGCGTGACGCTGGTTTCGGCAAGCACGAAGGCGAAGGCGCTGCATGACAAGGTGTCGTACGGCGGCAACAAGAAGGGCGCCGAGATAATCGGCGAAGCGATAGCCAAAGAGGCGCTTGCCGTGGGGATTAAATGCGTGTGCTTCGACCGCGGCAGCTACAGGTATCATGGGCGTGTCAAGGCGTTGGCGGACGCGGCCAGAAAAGCGGGTCTTGTTTTCTGATGGTACGGGAATACTGAGTTCAGGGAGAAAAGAATTGGCGCTTGATACGATAAAATCAACTGTTCAGGAAGAATCGCCTTTTGAGGACAGCGTGGTCAAGGTGTTCCGGACCGCAAAGGTCGTAAAGGGCGGCCGGCGGTTCGGTTTCGGAGCGCTGGTGGTGGTCGGCGACCGCGCGGGCACGGTGGGCGCGGGCTACGCCAAGGCGAATGAAGTGCCTATGGCCGTTGAGAAGGCGATTAAGGAAGCAAAGAAGGCCCTGCATAAGGTGGTGCTGTCCGGTCGGACAATCCCTTACGAGGTAAGAGGGCGGTTCGGCGCGACGGAAATATCGCTGGTACCGGCGAGTTCCGGGACCGGTGTTATAGCCGGTTCGAGCGCCAGAGCGGTGCTTGAACTTGCGGGCGTCCAGGACGTGCTCACCAAGGTTTACGGGAGCACGTCGGCGAAGAACGTGGTGAAGGCGACTATGGACGGGCTGCTGAGGCTGAGGAGCCGGGAGATGATTGAGGCCGCTCGCGGAGTGAAGGTTGAGACGATACAGAAGCAGTAAAAGGCGGTGATTTGGATGTCTGATTCTCAGATAACATCTGTTGCAGGTAAACATAAACGGCGCAAACGCAGAGGCAGAGGCACTGGCAGCGGGCACGGCAAGACGTGTTGTCGCGGGTCGAATGGCTCGCTCAGCAGGGCGGGCGCGATGCGGTGGTCGCTTTTTCAGGGCGGCCAGTTGCCGCTGTTCAGGCGGATGCCGAAGCGCGGGTTCAGCAACTACGCTTTCGCCAGTCGTTTTGAGATAGTGAACGTCGAGCAATTGGAACGGTTCGAAGAGGGCAGCGTAGTCGGCCCGGAGCAGTTGTCGCAGGCGGGACTTATCGACAGTGGCAAAAGCGCCGTCAAGATACTGGGCAACGGCGAGCTGACGAAGCGGCTGGATGTCACCGCCCACAGGTTCAGTAAAGCGGCCGAGCAGAAAATTACGGGCTGCGGCGGAACGGCCAAGGTTATCTGATTCGAGTTAAATTAATAACGGATTGTGTAGCTGAGATATGCTAAGAACTGTAATAAACATATTCAAAATTGCGGACCTGCGTAATAAGCTGCTGTTTACGGTCGGGCTTCTGCTGATCTACAGGATGGGCTCACAGATACCTAATCCATGCTTTGATATGGCCAAGATCGCCGCAGACCTGGGTTCTCGGGACGCGGCAAGCCCGCTGGGGCGCGCCGCCCAGATGATGCAAATGTTTACGGGCGGCAATCTCGACAATAGCACGGTTTTCGGTCTGGGAATTATGCCGTACATAACCGCCTCGATTATCCTGATGCTGCTGGGCGAGATAGTGCCGGCGCTGAAGAAGCTGAGGCAGGAAGGGCAGACCGGCTACAAGAAGATACAGGAATACACCCGTTATCTTACCGTGCCCATCTGTCTGATTCAGGCGATGATGTATATGCGGCTGCTGCAGATTTACATATACCCCGGCATGTACACACAGGCGGTGATATTCGGAGTGTTCGGTTTGACCGCGGGGACTATTTTTCTTATGTGGCTGGGCGAACAAATCGACGAGTACGGCATCGGCAACGGCATTAGTTTGATTATTATGGCAGGCATCATTGCACGGATGCCCTGGGCTTTACAGATGCTGTGGCAAAAGGTTGATTTCAGGGTAGGCACCTCGCCTGGGGTTATTGGTCCGGCGAAGCTGCTGTTTCTGGCGGCCGGTTTTGTCTGTGTTGTTGCCGGCGCCATACTGATTACTCAGGGGCAGCGTCGCATACCTGTCCAGCAGGCCAAGCTGATGCGGGGACACAGGATGTACGGCGGCGCGCGGCACTATCTGCCCCTGCGGGTCAATCACGGCGGCGTTATGCCCATCATTTTTGCCTCTGCATTTATGACTTTTTTACCCGTTCTTGTACAGCAACTGGCTCGTATTGAGGCAATCGCTACCTCGCCCGTTTTCATCAGGATTCAAAGCGCATTTTCCCACGAGTCGTACACTTACAATGTACTGTATATGCTGCTGATAATCCTGTTCACGTATTTCTGGGTTACTGTGCAGTTCCAGCCGAAGGAGATGGCGAAAAATCTGCGTGACTCGGGCAGTTTTATCCCGGGTCTGCGCCCCGGCCGCAGGACCGCAGAGTATCTCGAAACTGTAATGACCAGAGTGACATATTACGGAGCAGCTTTTCTTGCCGCTATCGCTGTTATCCCCACGCTGGTCTGGACATTGATGGGAATCGACTGGGTTGTGGCCGCATTTCTCGGCGGGACGGGCCTGCTGATAGTTGTCAGCGTTTCGCTCGACCTGGTGCAGAGAATCGAGGCCAGCTTGCTGATGCACAGCTACGACGGCTTCACCGAGTCGGGAAGAATCAAGGGGGCATACGCATGAGGATTGTGCTTTTGGGAGCCCCCGGTGCAGGCAAAGGAACGCAGTGTAAATACATTGTTTCCAGGTATGGTCTTTTGCATCTTTCGAGCGGCGACATCCTGAGGCGGAATCGCGCTGAAGGGACCGACCTGGGTAAGAAAGCCCAGAGTTATATGGACTCGGGCGCTTTGGTTCCCGACACGCTGATTGTAGAAATGATGATTGAAGAGACGGCAAAGGCGCCAAAGAGCGGCTACGTACTCGACGGCTTTCCAAGAACCGTCAATCAGGCGGCCGAGCTGGATAAGTCGCTGCAGCGGCGAGGTCAAAAGCTGGATGCGGTCATCAATCTGAAAGTAGATGAGAAAGTGGTTGTGACTCGCATTACAGGTAGGAGAAGCTGCCCGAAGTGCGGGGCGGTTTACCACGTTGAAAATATGCCGCCGAAGGTCAATGGCGTATGCGACCACGACGGAGCGAAATTAGTGCAGCGGCCGGACGATACCGAGCAGGTGGTCATAAACCGGCTTGAGAATTATCATAAGCAGACCTCGCCGGTGGTGGATTACTATAAGTCCAGGAACAGCGTATATGACGTCAATGCCAATGAGGAGGCCGAGCAGGTTAAGCAGTTGCTGTTCAAAAAACTGGATGTTCTTTCTCGATGAAAATAAATGGCTATAACGCTACGCAGTCGCAGAGAAATAGAGTTGATGCGTGCAGCCGGTATCGTTGTAGCCGAGGTTCTTTCAAAATTGAAGAGTATTGCGGCGCCTGGCGTGACAACGGGTGAGTTGGACCGCGTGGCGTTGCGGATGGCCGAAGAGGCGCAGGCACAGCCGTTGTTCAGGGGCGTTCGCAACCCGCAGGCTCGCCGGCCGTTTCCCGGTGCGATATGCACTTCGATAAACGAGCAGGTTGTGCATGGGATTCCATCGGATAACGTGCGTCTGAAAGAGGGCGACATCCTGAGCATCGACTTCGGGGTACGCCTGAAGGGTTATTGCGGCGACGCCGCGATTACCGTCCCGATAGGGCGGATTACCGATGAGAACCAGCGGCTTATGGATGTTACCAGGCAGGTGCTGGGGATTGCGATTGCACAGGCCAGGCCGCGGCAGAGGTGGAGACGCATTGCTGCGCAGATGCAGAATTGCGCCGAGTCGGCCGGATTCTCGGTAGTCAGGGATTTTGTCGGGCACGGCATAGGAAGGC
>CAYGVZ010000004.1:0-27277 GCA_964353475.1 uncultured Pirellulales bacterium
TACCAGCCGTGATAGGGCCGTGACCCTCTCGCATCGCATCGGGTTTCGCTTGTAGGCCATAGCCGATGAACCCACCTGCGATTTTTCAAACGGCTCTTCCATTTCCTTGAGGTTGGCAAGCAGCCGAAGGTCGTTGCAGAATTTGTGCGCCGATTGTGCAATCGACGCCAGCGTGTTAATAACCAGCGTATCGATTTTGCGCTGATAGGTTTGTCCCGTAACGGCGCAGGTATTCTTGAAGCCGAAGGCGGCTGCTACCATTTTGTCCAATCGCTCAACCTTCTTGTGGTTGCCGTCAAACAACGCGAGGAACGACGCCTGTGTCCCAGTTGTTCCCTTGATGCCCCTGAAGGGCAGGGTCTCGAGGCGGTGTTCGACCTCCCACAAATCCATCGCAAATTCATAGCACCACAGCGTCGCACGTTTGCCAACGGTGGTGAGTTGTGCCGGCTGAAAGTGCGTAAAGCCGAGAGTCGCCAGCGAACGGTGCTTTCCTGCGAAATCGCCAAGCAGGTTTGTCACGGCGGCGACTTTACCTGCGATAATCTGCATCGCCTGCCGCATAATTATCAGGTCGGCGTTATCGGTGATATCGCAGCTTGTTGCGCCCAGGTGGATAATTGGCCTTGCCTTGGGCGCAGCGTCGCCGAAGGCGTAAATATGCGACATCACATCATGACGCACTTTCTTTTCGTACTCGGCTGCCTTCTTGAAATTGATATCATCAAGATGTTTGGCCATCTCGCTGATTTGCGCCTGGGTGATTTTCAGCCCGAGTTTCCTCTCGGCCTTCGCCAGCTCCAGCCAGATTCGCCGCCACGCGCCGAACTTCCTCTGCGCCCCAAAAAGCTCAGCCATTTCCTTAGACGCATTGCTTTCAACCAGCGGACTTGTGTAGATGTCTCTGTTATTTGGCATTCTTCTATCCTTGCATTCGAATTACTGTTGGAGTTTTGCCTCTCGCTGGGCCAGGAGTTTTTCGATTTCGCTGATATCATTTTGTGAAAGTATCCAGTCGGCGGCGGAGGCGGTTTCTTCTATTTGCGACGGCCTGCGTGCGCCGACAATCGCCGCGGTAACTTCCGGTCGGCGCAATACCCACGCGACCGCCAACTGAGCCGGCGTTTTGCCGTTACGTTTAGCAATCGGTTTTAGTTTCTCTACCAGTTCAAGATTGGCAGAGAACTGCGGCTCGGTAAATTCGGGGCTTCGCAGCCGATGGTCATCGCCCGACAATTTGGCCAAATACTCCTTGCTGAATTTGCCCGTAAGCAGTCCCCGCTGCATAGGACTATAGGCAATTACGCCGATGTTATTCTTACCGCAATAAGGAAGCAGGTCCTTTTCGATATCCCGGCGAATCATACTGTAGGGCGGCTGGACTGAGGCGACGCACGCGATTTTCGCAATGCGATACATCTGTTCGACTGCGAAGTTGGAGAGGCCGATAAATCTTACCTTGCCCTGCTTTTGTAATTTGGCCATTTCGCCCCAGGCCTCTTCGATGTCCTCATCGGGTTGCGGCCAGTGTATCTGATACAGGTCAATGCAATCCACGCCCAACCGTTTCAAACTCGCCTCACATTCTTTTCGGATGCTTTGGGCCTTGAGACAGTTCACCTTTTCTCTTTTTTCGTTCCAGAGCAAGCCACACTTTGTGGCGATTATTGGTTTGGCCTTTGTCTGTTTCAATGCCTTGCCGACCAACTCTTCCGAATGGCCGCAGCCATAGATTGCGGCGGTGTCAATCCAGTTAATGCCCAGCTCAAGCGCCCGCAGTATCGCTGCAATTGCCTCACTATCGTCCTGCGGTCCCCAGCCGAACTGCCAGTGCCCGCCGATGGCCCAGGTACCCAGGCCGACGGTCGTCAGTTTCAAGTCCGTATTGCCGAAACCTCTCGTTCGCATAATCCGACCCAATAGCATATTGCACACAAGGCCATTTAGCAACCCTCCAGGGGCTTTTTCGCAGACACCCTGTATGCCGAAAATAAATTGTTGAACTCGGCACGTCATTTTCGTACAATGCTCGCAGCCGGCCATCTCGAAAGGGGTACTTTCGCGAGAATCTTTACAGAACTTTTTGGTTGCACGTCTGGTAAGGAGAGTTGAAATGAAGGTACTATTTATCGGTGGCACCGGCATAATCAGTGCGGCGGTTTCAAAACTGGCCGTGGAGCGAGGCGTTGAACTGTATCTATTTAACCGCGGCGAACGGCCCGAGTTCATTCCAAAGAAGGCAAAGGTTATCAAAGGCGACATTCGCGATTCGGCTTCGGCAGCAGATGCACTGAAGCACTGCGAATTCGATGTTGTGGTCGATTGGATTGCCTACGCGACCGACCACGTTGAAGCGGATATCACGATGTTCAGGGGCAGGGTCGGGCAATACATATTCATCAGCACGGCCTCGGCGTATCAAAAACCGCCCAGCCATCACCTGATTACAGAATCAACGCCGTTGGCAAATCCTTACTGGCAGTACTCGCGCGACAAGATTGCCTGCGAGGAACGCCTGATGAAAGAGTATAGAGAATGCGGTTTTCCCATCACAATCGTGCGCCCCACTCTGACCTACGGCCTGACGATGATACCGGCGGCGATAAACAGTTGGAATCAGCCCTGGACGATTGTTGACCGGATGCGTCGAGGCAAAAAGGTCATCGTTCACGGTGACGGCACATCGTTGTGGACCTGCACTCACAACAGCGACTTTGCAAAGGGCTTTGTGGGATTGTTGGGCAACATCCAGGCCGTCGGCCACGCATTTCACATTACCAGCGACGAGGTGCTGACGTGGAATCAGATATATCAGGCAATCGGCAAGGCCGCGGGGGCGGAACCCAAAATGGTGCACATTCCCTCCGATTTCATTGCGCAGTTCAACGCCGACGAAGGGTCGAGTTTGCTCGGCGACAAGGCATATAGCGCCGTTTTCGACAACAGCAAGATAAAACATTTCGTGCCTGGTTTTGTGGCGACAACGCCGTTTGCCGAGGGCGTGAAACGCACGGTTGAATGGTTCGAGGCCCACCCTGACCGCTGCACCGTCGATGAGAAGTACAATCGGTTTATGGACCGCGTCATCAGGGCATACGAAAGCGCTATTCCGAAGCGCAAGAAGTGAGCCGCGATGGTGATGACGAAGCGTCAACGTATGCTGACTGCAATGACGGGCGGCGTGCCGGACAGGGTCCCCGCGTCGCCCGATACCAACTGGATGATACCTGCCCGGCTGGTGGGCGGGCCTTTCTGGAACGTGTATTACCACAATGACCCGCCGATATGGAAGGCATATAACGACTGCGTGCGCTATTTCGGCATAGACGGCTTCAGCCATCACGGCGTCTATGACCTGCCGTCTCACCCGCAATCGGAGTGGACAAGGGACATCATCGAGCAGAACGAACAACGCCTGGTTTTGCTGACGACGATGCGATGCCCTGCCGGCGAACTGACGCAGGAGGAGGTTTTTCTGCACAATCTGCCACCGACGCCCGTGAAGAAATTCATTACGGATTTCAAAGCGCAATACGACTGCCTTGAGTATCTGCTCTTCGGCGACGTGGCAAATATCAGGTTTGACACCTACCAGAAAACCAGGGCCGATATGGGCGAGGACGGCGTGGTCGGGCTTTGCGTCCTGCTGCCCACGCTCCTGACGCACTGGCGACAACCCACTGAGGCGGCTTTTCTTGATTATTACGACCACCACGATTTGCTCGCAGAATTCATCGCACGGTGGACGCAATATCTGATACAGATAGCCGGGGCGATAATCGAGCAGGACATAAAGCCCGATTTTGTGTTTTTCCCGAATTCGGGGATGATAACGATGCAGTCGCCGGAGATTATGAAGGAGTTCTCGCTTCCGACGTTGAAGACGTTGACCCGAATGTTCAAGGACGCCGGAATTGTCACATCGCTGCATTGCTGCGGAAAGGAGCGCGCCCTGGTGGAAGCTGCGGCACAGGAAACCGACCTTGATTGCATTGACCCGCTTGAAGTGCCGCCAATGGGCGACTGCAACCTGCGCGAAATTAAAGCAAGGTTTGGAAGAAAACTCGCATTGAAGGGCAATCTGCATACAACAGAGGTTATGCTGGAAATGGACGCGGTGGGCGTGGAGCAGGCGGCTAAAAAGTGCCTCGACGACGCTATGGCGGGCGGCGGCTTCATCCTCTCCACCGGCGACCAGTGCGGACGTGATACGCCTGATGCAAACATCTTCAAGCTCGTCGAGGTCTGTGAAAAATACGGTGTGTATTGAATCAAGGGATTTGGCTATGGGAAGAACAAGCCGACGGACATTCTTGAAAGGGACGACACTTGGTCTCGCGGGGCTGGGGATGACTCCTCACGCCTCTGAAGGCGAACAAACACAGGAGCACCAGGCAATCGCCGCCGATGAGGGCAGACCTCTCAATGTCATCTGGATTACCTGTGATGAGATGAACACAAAGGCGATGAGTATTTATGGAAACAAGCTCACATCAATGCCCGCAGCCGAGCAGATGGCACGCGAAGGCGTCTCGTTCAGCAGGGCGTACGTGCAGATGCCCAAGTGTGTCCCCAGCAGGGTAAGTATGACGATGGGCCGATATCCGCACTGCGAGGGACATCGCACGCTGCTGGGCAAGAAATACTTTACTCCTCACAAAGACGTGAAGAACTGGGATTTCACCTTACAGGAGCATGAGCCGAACATAGTCAAGTTCCTGCGCGACAGGGGCTACGAGACGGCCCTGATGGGCAAGAACCATCTTGTGGACTGGAATCTGCACAAGGTGTGGTTCGATGCGACCAGCAAATGGGACAGCCCCGAGTGGAAAAATGTCGGCCAGCCGTATATGGATGACGTCACAGCAGGGCTTAAACGTGCGCACTTGCGGGGCAGAATAAAAGAGGACTATGATTATGAGCGGCACGAAGATTCGCTCTGTGCGAAATGGACGATTGAATTTATCCGCGAGAACAAAGACAGACCGTTCCTGGCGCTCGTTGACATAGGCCTGCCGCATCCGCCTTACGGTGAGTTCACGAAGATGCCGGCATACGGGATACCGCTTGAGGAAATTCCTACGCCGAAGTATCTGGCGCTGGGTAAATCGCCGAGTGTCGAGCGGGCCAAACGAACCGCTTATGACCTCGAAGGGCTGACAGACGATGAAAGACGAAGGGTACGCCGGGCATATTATACGATGTGCGAGTTCGCCGACCGCAACGTCAAGAAGGTCATCGACGAGGTTGACCGGCTCGGCCTTGCAGAGAAGACCCTGATTATCTACAGCGCCGACCACGGCGACTTCAACGGCTCAAGAAATATGTACGAGAAATGGGACACATCGTTCTACGAGGAGATTGTCAACGTCCCGCTGATAATGCGGCTGCCGGGGACGCTGCCGAAGGGCAAAAGAATCGACAATCTGGTCGAGTTCGTTGATATTGTACCGACGATTATGGAGCTGAAGGATTGCGAGATTCCACGATGGGTACAGGGTAAATCGCTGGTTGCCCTTACAAACGGCAGGACGGACAAGCACAAAGACGCCGTCTTTTCCCAGAGCGGCGTAGAGAAAGATGCCACACTGCGGCCGTTCCCATACGAGTCCGAAGGGGGCAGCTACAGTGCGAAACAAAAGGTGCTCTGTGACTTTCCTGCGTCGATGATACGCTCAAAGATGATTCGCACGGACAGATACAAATACATTTACCGGCTGGAGGGCGACTGCGAGCTTTACGATATGAAAAAAGACCCCGACGAGATGAAGAACCTCGCCGCCGACCCAAAGTACAGAAATCTGATTTGTGAGATGAAAGCTCGTATGCTTCAGTTCACGATAGAGACCGAAACCAATCTGCCGGAGATAGACCGGCTGATGGCTTAAAAGATGTTCTTTGTAAATTAAGGAGAGTTCTTTATGGCTGACAAACACAACGTTGGAATCATCGGATGCGGCGATTACATACAAAGATGGGAAGCACCGGTGATAAAGAGAAGCACAAAGGTTCAGGTCAAGTCGCTGTTCGACTTGAACGCTGCGCGCGCGAAGAAACTGGCTTCGGTGCTCGGCGGACAGGTGACGGGCGACGCGGATACGATTTGGAATGACGGGGACATCGACATCGTTCTGATTTATGTCCCGCCCTTTGTGCGGAAGGATTTGATAAAGCAGGCCGCCAAAGCGGGCAAGAACATTTTGACGACAAAGCCGCTTGCGCCGAATGTGAAGGATTGCCGGGAAATAGTTGATGCGGTAAAGAAAGCCAAAGTGAAGTGTGGCGTGTTTTACAGGCGGTCGGGAAACGCGGCATTTGAAACATATAAGAAGATTTTCGAGAGCGGCGAGATTGGCAAGCTGGCTCTGTATAAGCAGGATTGGATTCATCATTACCCGCAATGGGCAGATTGGGCGCTCGACCCGGCCAAAAACGGCGGGCCGTTTATGGACGCGATGATTCACAATATGAACATCGCCCGCTATCTGATGGGCCGCAAGGCCACGCACTGCGCATTCTTTTCAGATAGCCACGCCCACAAGCTGCCGTGCAGCGACACCGAGTTTATGAAACTGGATTTCGCCGGCAACGGCTCGGCACATCTGTTTATAACCTGGGCGGCCGACTTGGCCGTCTATAGTATGGAAGGCAATGACCGCGAGCACATCGACATTACCTATATGGTGACGGACAAGGGCTGGCGATTGACAGAGGAACAAAGGGAAGGCAAGACCATTATCGTGGCCTCCAAAGAAGGCAAACGCCGCGAGTATCAAGTCCTGCCGCTGCCTGCGACGCCTTATGATGAGTTCGCCGACTGCGTCGAGAAAAATACGCCGCTGTCGAGCGATATACCGAGCGTCAAAGAGGCATTCGAGGACGTGAAAATTTACAGGGATGCAGAACGCAAAGCGGGAAGACGCATCGCGATCAATCTCTGAAAATAGGTGTTCACGTCCGGAACATCCTTGCAGAACCTCGTACCCTTTGCTACCTTCCTGTTCCCAGGGGCTGGCAGGGCACAACGGTTAATGTCTGTTTATAGGGGAAAGAAAATGAACGCAGCATTCCGATTCCAAATCACGCCGGTTGTCACAGTATTAGTGTTATCTCTGGTTTTAGTCGGTTCTACACAAGCCGCAACGAAATTGGTGACGTATCCTGCGCCGCAGGACGCCAACGTAGCAGGCGACTACAAGGTGCGGGTGGACGGCAAGGATGTATTCGTATTTAATAACCCGGTTGCTGCGATAGCGGCGTTTGATTTTCAGGGCGAGGTCGAGGTTGCGATTACCCCGATGCGGGACGTTAAATGGGTCGATGTGCGGCCGAAGCGCCTTGGAATCAAGCCGACGGTCAAAGACAATACGATACGATTCAAGGTCAGTCAGCCGTGCAACTTGAGCATCGAGCTGAACGGCGAGATACTCAATCACCCGATGTTTCTGTTCGCCAACCCTCTTGAGAAAGACGCGCCAAAGCAGGGCGACAAGGGCGTGCACTATTTTGAAGCCGGAAAGGTGCACAAGCCCGGCGTCATCGAGGTCAACGACGGCGAAACCGTCTATATCGCCGGCGGCGCCATAGTGGAAGGCGCAATCCTTGCGCAGAACGCAAATAATGTCAGAATCTGTGGCAGAGGAATCCTGGACGGCACCAGGTTGAGAGAGATACGCGCTGGCCGCTGGATGAGATTCGTCCAGTTCACCGACTGCAACAACGTCCAGGTTGAAGGCATCATCCTGTCCAACAGTCAGACCTGGCAGATTATGCCTGTCGGCTGCAACGACGTTACGATAAGAAACGTCAAAATGGTCAGCGACAACGGCAGCGACGATGGCATAGACATCGTCAGCAGCAGAAACGTCACCGTGGATGGCTGTTTCATTCACACCAAAGACGACTGCGTGGTCATCAAGGCCTTCCCGGGCGGGCCACGCTACCCCGGCAGAGACCCGCGAACGCCGGGGCCGGACGTCAACAACGTCATCGTCCGCGACTGCGTCTTCTGGAACGCCGCGTGGGGCAATGCCGTCGAAATCGGCTTTGAACTCAGGGCGAAATCCGTAAGCAACATAACGTTCAAGAACTGCGACATCATACACGTCGAAGATGGCGCAACCTTCAGCATTCACAACGGCGACTTCGCAACGGTAAGCAACATTCGCTTTGAGGACATTCGAGTCGAGGACTCGCGCCAGAAACTCTTCGACTTCGCCATATTCCTGTCGCAGTACAGCTCCGACCGCCCGGCGGACGCCAACGACCGCAGCAAATGGTATCTGCAGGGCGCGTGGGACGGGGTGCTCAAGGCGGATAAAGAACGGAAGAAGGAGTTCTCGGCCAACCGCGGATACATCAAAGGAATATACTGCAAGAACATAACCGTCGTCGACGGCCTTGCACCGTTTTCAATAATCTGCGGCTTCGACGAAGAGCACCCGGTCGAGGACGTTACGTTTGAGAACCTAACCATTCACGGCAGGAAAATCAAAAACGCCGAAGACGGCAAATTCTGGCTCGAAAACGCCAGGAATATTAAGTTTCGCTGATTGTCGATTCCAAGTTTTTCATCCGTAGATGTGTCCGGGGTAAAGCATCGCAAGGGCCAGTATCTGCGCCGCAGGGAAAATCACGTCAACGAGCTCCCACGCGGCGACAAGGCCCATAATCTGGAATGCCGGCTGGGATAAGAAGGTCTGGTATTTCTCTGCCGCAGAATCGCTCATCAAAAGCATAACAATGGCGCTACCGTCAAGCGGCGGAACCGGAATCAGATTGAACACCAGCAGGATAAGGTTCAGCGAGAAGAAAATGCTTATCACAATCGCAACAGAGTTTGCAAATCCCGGCGAAGCGGCGACCGTAACCTGTGTGAATGTTACCGCTTCAGGCGCGTTGAAGAAGCCCGCGGACATCCCCGCTCGTATCACGATGCCTGCGAGCACAACAAGCAGAAGATTCGCAGATGGTCCAGCCAGCGCCATCAAGGCCGATTTCTTCCTGTTGTCCTGTGCCCAGTATGGGTCATAAGGCGCGCTCGCCCAGCCGAGCATCCAGCCATTCAGCAGAAATGAGATGATGGGAATAACCACCATACCCATCGGACTTCGCTGAATGTGCGGCAGGGGGTCCAGCGTTACCAGCCCGTGATGGTCAGCGGTCGGGTCGCCCAGTTTCTTCGCAGCCAGGCCATGTGCTGCCTCGTGAAGTGTGGTTGACACTACAAAGGCCACATACCAGATACCGCCGATTGCCAAAGTAAAATAGTCCATTGCTTCTCATCCGTCTGCGGCGTCACATATCATCATCCTGCTGTAGGTAGCTGTCGCCGCGGTGTACCCGGTCCGCCTGTTCGGGAAACAACCTCATAACCGTCGGGGCGTTCGTCCGCTCAAGTACGAGGTTGTCTTCCCGGCGGAGTAGCACCTTTGTAAGCTGTTTTTGGCTGTCGTAGTACGCAATAAAAGAGTAATCCCGCCCATCCAGTATCCGGCTTTCAACCGCAAGGGGAAAGCCGTCTGCCGGCCTGCCTTCTCTGAGCACCATCGGCGCGATTGTCCCGTCGGCGTTAATGACGTCAACAATAAGCTCCTTGCATTCGGTGTCCAGCATTTTTCTGATAACCAGTTCAACTAATATCTCAGGTATGGCGGCCGGGCCAATCGGATGCACTCGCTCTTCATTGTCCCTGTCAAACCTGGTTACAGCGATCGAGTTGAAGTCGCCGACGATTCGCGTCCCGCTTCCGCCGAGACGGCTTTTCGTTTCGCTCTTCCACTCGAACTGCTCCAGTTGGTTATCGCTCTGGAGGAGCATAACCTGCTCGCCGGACAGATGTCGAAGATAGTGGTAGCTGGCCCCGCGTATATTCATCGGCTCATCCGCGCCCGTATCCACAAGAACGTCCATCACAAAACCGATGACACCCCCGTCCGCGTCTTTCACTAAGAAAATGTCCTGCGAATTACCGTCTGTCGGCCTGCTCGCTGCAAGAGCGGCGCCGAGACCATCCGCCCTGATTTGCGCCATAAATTGCGCGCCCCTGTGCACAAGCCCGTTATCAGCAAAGTGGATGCTTCGAACCATTTGCTCCAGCAGACGCCCCGCAAGGCCGTTACCAGCCGGCTCGAACACTTCTATCTCCAGGCCCCTGTCGTCAGGCAAATCCGCAATGCCCGCCATCAGTACGCTCGATGTTTCCGGCTCTTCTATTTTGGCCCATTCGACGACCAGTTCGCCGGCCTTGTACTGTCCCCTCTCGACCACCTTTGCGTCGATTTGGCCTGCCAGCTCGTCGAACTGCTCCTCCACCAAATGTTTGCCTGCAACGAGCGAATAACGCCACTGTACCAGGACCTGCCGGTCGCCCTGGCCGGTCGCCCGGCTGCTGTTCAGCGCAAAACCGCCCCGTCCATATCGCCAGTTCTTGTAGCTCTGCCAGCCGCTGCCGGCAGGAACCGACACGGACAGCCCCGAGTACGGCAGCGATATGGGCTGCGACAATCTTACTGCAGATTTCAAAACGACCACCAATTGGGCTAACAATAGCGAGCCGATGAACAGCCCCAGAAACGCAATCTTGTCGAGAGTGTATCGTCTTGTCGAGCCGGATTCGTACATACTGCCGCTAATGATAGTGCATACCCTTGTATGGTACAAGTGCGGTTGTTTGCACCCCCGCGACATACCCGGGGTGAAACCGATTCTCCGGCGGGGGGTATTGGAAAGGCGGCGGGAACAACTGCGCAAACGGCGGCGGACTACTCAAGAACCGCAGGACCGAGGGTCGGCTCTGTCTTCTTGAACGCCTTAAAGTACAGCCATTTCACAAAGCCGCTCAGGGCAAAGCCGCAGAACAGCAGGACAAATGCGACCTGCCTGCTCCAGATAATCAGGCCGAAAAACAATAAAGCCCTGATAAAGTGGGCAAACGGTTTTTTGCCGCGTATGTATTGATTGAGGATATGCGCGTAACGGATTCTGCTGACCATCAGCACCGACAGCCCGACCATAATGACCGGCAGCGAATACACGATGATGTTCTGGCATATTGCATACGCCCGAGTACTCCTGGCGTACAGGTCACCCAACGCTTCCTGATGGAAAAGCACCAAGCTCACCGCCACGCCTGCCGCCGCCGGCGTGGGCAAACCGATGAAGCTCATATGTGCGGATTCGTCTTCCTCATTTTCAACGTTGAACCGCGCCAGTCGTATCGCCGCACAGCTTATATACGCCCCTGCCGCTAACCATACAAATCGCTCTATGAAGCCGGCCAGCAGCACATTTTCCTGCGAAAGAGCCGCGAGCTGGAACTCCAGTACCTTGAGCATCAAGAACGCCGGCGCAACACCGAAGCTGATTACATCGCACAAGCTGTCCAACTGCCCGCCGAAACTTGAGGTGCTTTTGCTCATCCTGGCTAACCGGCCGTCCAGCATATCCGCTATCATTGCAAACAGAATCATATAGCCGGCCATCGCAAAATAAGGCACCGTCAGCCGGTGATATGAAAACGGGGTTGCTCCCGCCGCAATCCCCTGGCTTGCAAAGCCGATGGCGGCAAAGCCACACAGGCCATTGAGAATCGTTACCAGAGACGGCAACACGGTGATGTATTTAAGCCGCTGCTTGCGCATCCGCCGCAGCAGGTTCTCTCTGGCCGCCTGTGTTCTGAATCTGTTCATTTGCCTGATTCCACCGGGTGTGGATTTTGGCTGCTATACGCCCCCATACTTTATTATCGGCGTAAGGCCCGCTTTAACTTTGTCGCCAATTTTCACCACACACTCAACTCCGTTTCGGGTAGGTGCATATAATTCCGTCCGTGACCCGAATTTTATCATACCAAACCGCTCGCCGCCAGCCAATTCCTGCCCCTCGCCCGCCTGGCACACGATTCGCCTTGCAATCGCACCGCTGATTTGCCGCACTATCAATCTGTCCGCCGGCGGGTTGGTCTTCGTCAGCCACAGGTCATTCGACTCATTCACCCTGCCGGATTCCAGATTCCTCGCGTCAAGGTACTGACCCTGCCTATATGTGATTTTCTCGACCTTGCAGTTGCAGGGTGAACGATTGATATGAACATCGAAAATGCTCAGAAAAATGCCGATTCGCACCGCCTTGCCGCCGATAAACTCATTTTCCTCAACCGTTTCAATATCTGTTACCGTCCCGTCCGCCGGCGCGAGCAGTATGTTTTTGTCCTGCGGCACAGCCCTCTCCGGGTCGCGGAAAAATGACAGCATCCAGACAAGAACGCCAAACAGCAGTATCTCAACCGTCCAGACCAGCCGAGCGGGCGTCGTCGAATGTGCCCCAAACGCCAGCAAAATCATTACCAATACCACCACCGCCGGATATACAACCACCTGCGGCAGGCCATATTTCGTCAACGGTATTCTCATTTTGAACATCGTAACACAAACTACATGGTTTTCCAGACGATATTCGCACATGCCAAACCCCACAGAATCGGGCGCCAATGGTATAATAATAGTTGGCTTCACAGGGAAACTCCTGGGTCTCGTACCCAGGTCGTTGACTTGCAGAAACAGCGGATAACTTATGAAACTCAAGGCGGCTATCTGGGCTGTCGCAATACTTATTTGTGGAGGTTTCGGTTTCCGGCAGAGAGAGAATCTGTCGATTGTATGGCGTGAGTATTCTTCTCTGTGGCGGGATTGTGAGTACAGGGAACATTACCCAGAACCACGCAAACCGCTTGTGCGCGGCTCCGTCGCACGTACCGACCCCGAGGCCGCCGCGGTCGCCGGCATTGCTCTCAGCCGTGACGGAAAAGACGCCGGGACAATCTCACTTGCGGAGAATCTGCTGCTCTTTCCCAGCAATGAATTCTTCCTTTGCCAATTGGCTATGTACCTTTCTGACGACAGCGCGATTGACCCGCAGATTCGTCTGGCGGTGGCAACGAAACTCACAAACCAGAGACCCGCCGCCGCCAATTATCACTATCTGAAAGCTGATGCCCTGCTGGCCTGTAGGCAAGACAATAATATTGGCCCTGTCCTGGCTGAGATTGAACGCGGGAATCAATGCGCCGACTACGATTGGCCATACCAGCGGTACCGCCAGCGGGCAGTAGCGATAGCGGAAAAAGCAAAGCTGAGCCGGCTGTTACTACGTGACCTGTCCACCTCCGATTACAGGAGTTATTGTCCATCAGACCTTGAACGTTCCTTGCTTGCCCTTGCAGCAGTCGCCTTTACGGATGGGAACAATTCCGCCGGTTTTTTCATTGACGACGTTCTCAACCGTATGTCTGACAGACGCATCGCTGCCGGCGACAGAACGGCGATTACCCTGCGAAACCTGGGAGGGTTTGGCTCATATAGTTTTGGACACTGGAACTGTCCCCAGGGGCTTGAACTCCAAAGAGCGGCGCTCTCGAGTGACCGGGCCAGACAGAATCGGCTCGAACTCGGCGCCTCAGTCGCCCGCATCCTTGACGTGAGAGAAAAGAAACAACCGTACAGCGGCCAGTCCGACTCATACGACCAGCCGGACGACCTGATGGACTTTGCCCTGCTGGTTTGCGCCCATAGCGGGAAGATGTTTGCGGCCGCGGCAATGGCGATTCTCATACTGCTTGCTGCCTCCTGTGTACAGGGCTTTGGAGAGAAATCAAAGATTGGTCTTGGCGCAATTGTTTTGTTTGCACTCGCAGCCATCGCATTCTTTTTTGTCGCCAATGCTCTGTTCATCGGCTCACTTGTGGATGAATGTACCTGTTGCAGCTTTTTTTATAGTGACGTTCTCAGACCTCCTTTGATCGGCCTGGAACTCATCCGTGAAGAACCGCTGATGGTTTCGATATTCCTGTTTGGCCCTCTTGCCACAATCCTCATCCTGTGGGCCGTCAGTTTCTTCAAACGCGGTACGACTCCTTTTTGGAAATACTGGTATATCCAGACACCGCTGTCGCTGGTTGTCGCAATAATCTGTACGCTCGCCCTTGCCGTTATTGCTTACGCAAATGAGGAAATACTTCCTTGGGTTGCTTGCCTGTTGGTTTTTGCAATTACGCTTTTTGCATCTGCGGCCTTGGCGTTCTTCGGCTGGTGGTTCTTCAAGTGCAGACCTGTTCGTCTCTTTCTGTTAGCCATATTCCTGGGACCGCTGGCATTCATTACGACAGGTTCCCGTTATTTCGGCTATGTCCCGATGGTTCTGTTTGTGCTTGCCTCAGCCGTTATTGCTGCAAACAAACCGTCGCAGGGCGTTTCGTTTTGGAAAGGTTTGCTCTGGTTTTTCGGCCGCCAACCCGCTGGGGCAATGCTCCGAAATAAATGCACGCGCCTGATAGGCCCGTTTGTTGTTGTCTATTTGTTGCTGTTTCTTTCTTTGATTCCTTTGTTCGCACGCTGCATAGATACAGCCACCCGCCCCTATGACCTGCCATATCCAGTTGTTTCGATGCCCCCGGCAGATGACGCCGCCTACCAGCGAGTCCTTGCCGCCTTGAACGAAGAATCTGGCAACTGGGATGCTTACCGACTGATAGGGCTTGTAATGCCCGAGGACTTGCCGACAGTCCTGGAAAAGGTGAAAAAACCAAGAGTTCCATCATCTAAAGAGGAAACACTGTTGCAAATGCTCTACGGCCCTGCCCGTGGCCGGAACGGATCATTTCGGCCGGCCACCGGAAGAAACGACGGGCTATTATTGGCAGCGATTCAGTGTGTCGGAAAAGATGCGGTCAATATCGTCGCGGATGCTATGGACAATCCCGAGCGAGAACGGGTGCTTGTTGCCAGAAGCAAACTCGGCGACCACAGAGTCAAGGGTAAGCTGGAGGAGCTGCTGAAACTCCGGATGCCCGTGCTAAATGAGCCGAAAGATACGAGTCAATATAGTCCCTATTGGGAAGTGCCGGCAACATCCGCCGAGATTATTGCTGCGCTTGCGTGTGTATCCGAACCAAATGAGGCCGCACAGAGATACCTTGACTACATCCAGAAGCGGGAGGTATCCGCGCTGATTGAGGATGGTGAATTCTTTCGCAGCATTAACCTCCTGCCGACAAAACAGGCACAGACGGTCATCAAGACGTACCTGGCACAAGCGGAAGGATGGAAGTCGGCGGAGTGGAAGAATTCTGATGGTGAATTTTATCGTGTAACCCCGGACAGGATTCTGTCCCCGCTGCACAGATTGCTTGGCGTTTATGGGGACACGGAAATTGCCGAGAAGGTCTTCGAGATTATGCTGCGGGCTGCAGAGAGCGACATCCACTTTGATTTGTGCAATGTATCACCCTATTTCACCGCCGAGTCATCGCAGTTGCTCCTAAAGGGCCTGGGCAGCCGCAATGAGGATATGCGTGCGTGGTGCGTTTGGCAATTGAGAAAGATGGCGTACAGATTCACCGACGATGAACTTAACAAGTTACTGAGCGACCCAAGCTGGAAGGTTCGGGCCAACACGGCTGCGGCTGAGCCGGAAAGGACAAAGAAAATTGCTGCCCGCGACAAGAACGCCTTTGTCTGGCTTGTCGCAACCCTTTGCACCGGCTCGTTTTAACGTCGAGCGAACCACCGAAAACCCGTGACAAATAATTTTCTGACAAATTTTAGAAAAAGGTCTTGACAGCCGATTCATAGGTATATAGTTTATGTATGAACTACTTTTGCCGATGAAAGGATTGGTATGGCTTTGAAAGAAGAACTGGGATTTAAACGTGGTTTTGAGGTGCCGGCACACGAGGCGCTGCTGAATATCTACTACACGGCCTCGATGATGAAAAAGCGTGCGGACTCATTCTTCGGCCAATTCGGCCTGACAGACGTGCAATTCAACCTGATAAGCTTGCTTCACTCTCAAAGCGGACCCGAAGGCGGTCTGAGCCAGGCGCAAATCAGTGATATGATGCTTGTCAACCGCGCCAATATCACCTCACTGGTTGACCGTATGGAAAAAGTAGGTCTTGTCGCGCGCACGGCCCACTCCAACGACCGCAGATTCAACATTATCAAACTTACCGACAAGGGACGAAAACTCTTTGCCAAAGTCCAGCCGCAATACATCGAGCAGATTCGGCGCGCGATGACGCCGCTGAGCCAGCCCGAAATGAAAACCCTGATGGGAATGCTCGAAAAAATACGAGCCAAGCTGAGGCAGTAGAGGTGAGCCGGACGAAGAGAGCCGGTTCTTATTTTGAAAATGTAGTTCATATATGTATTGTATGTATCACACTTATGTTGAAAGGGTTGGAAAATGGACGTGAACGGAACAGGCCGGAAACAAATTGAAATTGGATGGCGTTTTGGGCTGCGGTGGGTGCTGCTGACAGTTGCAGGATGGATTATCGGCCTCCCCCTTGGCTTCATCTTCGTGGCAGTTGCAGGATGGATTATCGGCGTCCGTGAGGGCTCCGACTCCATCATACTCAAATTAGGGCTGGATAATGCCGCAGCATTTGTCTGCATAGTCGCTGTGGTGGGTTTGATGCAGTGGCTTGCACTGCGGCGCGTCCTTCTGCGAGCCGGCTTTTGGGTACCGGCAAGCATAATAGGATTCACTATATCCTCAAGCATCCACGCAGTTGTGTGTTATGTCTGGGGATATCCCGATAACTTGGATCATCTTCCCGGCACTCTGGTGTGGGCAATGGCCTTCGTCGTGGGTGGCACACTGGCTGGTGTGCTGCAGCAGCACATATTGCAACGTCAGGTGCACCATTCGGGCTGGTGGGTGCCGGCAAGTGCGGCGGGCTGGGGCCTAAGCATAATTGGACTCGGGATTGGATCTGGACTTGATAAAATCCTTTCCACAATGCCACGTCTTTTAATGGCTTTTGTGACCCTTATGGTACCCTTGGGGCTGGCGCCGGTCCTTCTTGGGATAGTAACAGGAGGAACACTGATTTGGCTGTTGCGTCAGCCGACGCCGCAGACAACCGACGCTACAACGATGACGGCTAATATATGAACTGAACATATAGAAAATGTCTCGGAAAGGAGAAGACAATGAAGGCAAAAACTCTCCAAATAAGGAACGCTGCTTTTGGGGCGCTCCTTGTGATTTTTGTGATGCTGGTCGCCGATGTCCTGGGCTTGGGCGGCCGCTGGGGACCCAAACTCCCCTTTTCAGTGATGATTTACCTTGCCATCACCTTCTTCGCGCTGGCTGCGGTGCTGGTGGCGCTTACGGTGAAACTCAAAGAGCCGGGCATACGAAAGTTATTCTTCATATTGACGGGCGTTTCGGCTGTGGGCATCCCGACTTGTGTCATACTGCATAATCTTGTCTATGCCCTGTTCTTCCGCGGAAAGGGCGGGGATGAGGCCGTCTTTTTCATCCTGGCCATTTTCGTCCTCCCGGCACTGTTCGTCATCGGAGCATTGGGAAGCATTGTGCTTCTCATATCGACCAGGTTGCGAAAAAAGAATCTTAGCTGTTCAATCTAATGCGAATACCCTCTCTGTCTTACCGGCTGCCGGCGAAGAAAATACCTTTGTGCGGCTTGTCGCAACCCTGTGAACCTACCTGGTTGCCACGACTTCGAAGTCGGCTTCAAGGCCGCGGGTCGAATCGGGGCCGACCCAGAGTTTGAATTTGCCCGGCTCAACAACGAACTTATTATCGAATCCCCAGAAAGCAAGGTCCGCGGCTTTGAGCACAAAAGAAACCGCCTTCTTTTCGCCCGGCCTCAGCGCCGCTTTCTCAAAACCCTTCAGTTCCTTCACCGGCCTTGCTACTGACCCCACGAGGTCTCGCACGTAAAGTTGCACGACCTCTTCGCCCGCCCGCCTGCCTGTGTTCTTTACATCTATGCTGACCCTGACTGAGCCATTTGTTTTCATCTTCGCACTGCTTAACTTCAAATTGGCGTATGCAAACGTCG
This sequence comes from uncultured Pirellulales bacterium, assembly GCA_964353475.1. GTDB lineage: Bacteria > Planctomycetota > Phycisphaerae > Sedimentisphaerales > Anaerobacaceae > CAYGVZ01. Next base: position 17,873 of record CAYGVZ010000004.1, read on the forward strand.
TGTAACTTAAGCCGAAGCCGAACGGATACAGCGGCTCAGCCGGGCAGTCAAGATACTTCGATGAAAATTCGTTCTGGTCCGCTGCCGGCCTGGCGGTATTCTTGTGGTTGTAATGGATGGGTACCTGGCCGACCTCGTATGGCCAGCTTGTCGTCAATTTCCCCGAAGGGCTATGGTCGCCGAAAAGAATATCGGTAATGCCAAGCCCGCCCTGTACGCCCGGCTGCCAGGCCATAAGAACAGCCGGTATGTTTTTCGCAATCCAGCTTATGGCAAGAGGCCTTCCTGCAAACAGGACGGCCACAGTCGGTTTTCCAAGTGCGGCGATTTTCTCAACAAGCTGCTGCTGGACGCCCGGCAGTCCGAGCTGCGCCCTGCAGTGCGCCTCGCCGCTCATAGTAAAAGATTCGCCGACGGCGAGGATAACCGCCTCTGCGCCGCGAGCTGCCTCGACCGCCGCTGCAAAACCGCTTGTATCGCCGCCTTCGATGGCGCAGCCGCTTGCGTAAGTCAGTTTGCAATCAGGCGAAACCGCTTGTCTCATTGCCGTCAGCAGCGATACCGCGTCCTCCGCCCGCCCCACCGCGTGCCAGCTTCCTAACAAATCCACCCTGCTGTCGGCAAGGGGACCAATCACCGCGACTGATTTGACGTTTTCGGAAAGCGGCAGTACGCCCTTTTCGTTTTTCAGCAAGACGCAGGTCTTGCGGGCGGCATCGCGGGCCATCGCCAGATTTTCGGGCGCTAGCATTGTGGTTTTCTGCATTCGCGGGTCGGTGTAAGGGTTGTCGAACAGGCCCGCGAGGAACTTTATCCGCAGGATTCTGCTGACGGCGCGGTTAATCTGCCTTTTCGAGATTTTGCCCCGCCGGACTGCCCTCGTCAGATGTCGGTATGCATCGCAACCCATACACATATCAACGCCCGTGTGCAGGGCCATTTCGGCTGCCTCGGCCTGGTCGGCAGCGACGCCGTGATTGACTAACTCGCTGACTGCACCCCAGTCGCTGACAACAAACCCATCGAAGCTCCACTCGCCTCGGATTATATCTGTGAAGATGGTCCGGTTGGCGGTTGCGGGGATGCCTCCAATCTCGTTGTATGCAGTCATTATGGTCATCGCGCCCGCCTCGACTCCCGCCTTGAATGGCCGCAGATAAATCTCCCGCAGGGTCCTTTCGGTTATCTCCGCCGTATTGTAGTCGCGTCCTCCTTCTGCTGCGCCGTAACCGGCGCAGTGTTTGAGGCACGCGACGATTCTGGCAGGGTCGCCGACATCTTTGCCCTGGAATCCTTTGACGGCTGCTGCTGCGAAGGCACAGGCAAGATACGGGTCTTCGCCATAACCCTCGGCGATTCTTCCCCATCGCGGGTCGCGCGCAATATCCACCATCGGTGCAAACGTCCAGTCCACGCCGTCACTCGCGGCCTCGGCAGCGGCGACTGCCGCTGCCTGCTCAGCTACTTGCGGCTGCCAACTGCACGACTGCGCAAGCGGAATTGGGAATATGGTACGGTAACCGTGAATTACGTCGTAGCCGAAGATAAGCGGGATGCCGAGGCGTGTCTCTTCGACTGCTATCCTCTGCAGCTCGTTGCGTTTATCAAGCGGCACGAAGCCGGCCATAGTGCCGAGTATTGAGCCGATACGGCCGCAGCGCACGTCATCCGGTAACTTTTCCTTCCATGGGTCTTTCCACTGAAGCTGGTTCATCTGCCCGACTTTTTCTTCGAGCGTCATTCGCCTGAGTAGTTCTTTCACCTGCTTGTCGATGTTCATACTTACACCTGCTCCTTATTGCAGATTCACGGGCACGGCATTTGAGTCGGCTGCGTATCGCCACTCGCAGTAGTCCGTATATGTAACACCATCGCGCTTCCCGATTGCTTCAACATCGTTCACGCCTTGCTTAAGCGGTACATCCGTCCACTTGAATATGCAGTCGGCGCCGGTTTTGCTGCCCAAGGATTGGCCGTTGACCTTTAGCTCCAGCGAGTCGCAGTTTGAATAGACCTTGACCGTGTTTGTCGGCTCTTTGCGCTCGACGTGACGCCTGCTGGTGATATAGACAACCGGCTCATCCGACCATTTCGCCTTATAGAAATAGAAGGCATCCTTTTTTGTTTTGCGGTCTGCAGTGACGAGTCCCTTGTCGTTGACGCCGATTGTGTCCCCTTCTTTGCGCGTTGCGCTTGAAAAATCAAACATCACCCAGACAAAGCTGCCCCAGACAAACGGCCGCTGCTCAATGGCGGCGTAATTCAACTCGTGCGCGGTCGCCTGCCACTCTTCAGGATGCCATCGGCCTGTAGTCGGCGGGCCTTTCTTCATATTCTGCTGATGATGGAGGATGCTTGCACCGGCGCCATATTCACTGACACCGATGCACCGCTCATTGGCGTCCTTGTAGAATTTGTCCAGGTCACGTGCCATCATCGCGGGGTCGCCGCCGTACCAGCCGGGATAGGTGTTCCAGGCGACAAGGTCGGGAATATTACGCAGGCCCGGCCATTTGCCGCTTCCGTTATTGGAGGCGGCGACGGTGAACCGTATCGGGTCTTCCTGTTTGGCGAGCGCCTGAAGCTCTGTCAGCATCGGCCGCGGGTCGTCGCTGCGGCCCTCGTTGCCAAGCTCGTTGTATAAACTCCAGAAAATAATCGAGGGATGATTGTATTGCTGGCGGATAAGTTCGGTAAGCTGCTGCTTGGCATTTTCCCGAAAGGCAGGCGTGTCAACTACCTGGTTGACTAAAGGAATCTCCGCCCAGACGACAAGACCCGTCTTGTCGCACGCCGAATAGAAGTATTCCGAGTGTGGATAATGCGCAGACCGCACGCAGTTTGCACCAAGCTCGCAAATAATGTTGACGTCCTCATCCTGATCCTGCTCGCTGATTGCCCAGCCCTTTCCGGATCTATCCTGATGGCGATTGACGCCGTGCAGCCGGCAGGGTTTGCCATTGAGGAAGAAACCCTTGTTGGGGTCAATGTCGAAATATCGCAGACCCAGCGGGACCGTTACTTTGTCAACTACCTTACCGTCGCATAACAGCTCAACTTGAACATTGTACAGATACGGGTCTTTTCGGCCATTCCACAAATGAGGACTTGGAATCCCTAACTGATTATTCACATCGGCTGTTTGCCCCGCTGGAATTTCCGCCTGGCCCGCGAGATATGACGCCTTCAGGGAATTGTCCCCGATTATTTTTGCTCTTGATTCGACAACTACCTGCTTATCGAGTCCGTTGGAGACCTTCGTCAAGACACCAACTTCTGCTTGCTCTTTGCTGACTTTGGTTTGTTTGAGATATATGCCCGGCGAGGCAGAATCCAAAGGCGAGATACATATTAGATTCGTGATAATCAGCCAGACAGGTCGATAAATCCCGCCAAATATATTGAAGTCGCCGCTCAAAGGCGGCACATCGTCAAACTTCGAGTTATCTACCCGTACAGCCAAGAGATTTTCCTGTCCCCACTGAACAAGGTCGGTCAATTCGAAACAAAATGCGGTGAACGCCCCGCGATGCTGACCAATGTGCTTGCCGTTGAAATACACATCTGCGACGATGCTCGCCGCCTCAAAGCGGACGAATATGCGTTTACCCTTGGCGGAAGCAGCTATCGGCAGGTGCTTCCGATACCACCCGGGGCCGCGATAATACGCGTTGCTGTTGACAACGTCTCCAGCATTCCACGTATGCGGAAGCGAAACTTTAGTCCATCCCGAATCATCAAATGTGGCCGATTCGGCGCCGTTGATGTCCGCCCTGGTGAATTTCCAATCCTCTATCGTCGATTCGCTTCTCGGCGGCTGCTGTTCGCCCCATGCTACACTGACCGCAATCATAAATAACAAAACACCTTTTTTCCTCGTCATTCGTTGTCCCCTTGGGCCGCTGGCCTGATTGCGGCCTGCTCCGCCTCCAATGTAATCGTCGCCTGCGATAATCCATCGGACCTGGCGGTAATTTCTATCTTGCCCGGCTTATCGGTGCTCTGGATTATAAGCTGACACAGGCCATTGAAGGCCCGGCGCATCTTTGCCTTGTCCGGCTCGTGACTCGAAGGGTCGCCGTTGCCCACGCCGATAATCTTTGCATTGTCGGCAACATCAAACGAAACCAGGTTATCAGCGTAAGGCACAACATCGCCCTTTTCATCAACAACTTGGACGGTCACAATCGCAACGTCTTCGCCGTCCGCCCTGATTTTTGTACGGTCGGGTATCATTTTGACTTTGGCCGGTGCACCGGTCGTGCGGACCTCTTTTGTTAGAACGACCTTGTCGTCCTTGAATCCCCTGGCAAGCAATGTCCCCGGCTGATAAGCAATCTTCCATTCGAGATGTCCATCCCGCGGCATTTGCCTTCGGTCGATAACCTTATCGTTCAAAGATAATTCAACCTCATCGCAATTGCTGAAGCACCATACCTCAATTTCCTCACCCGTTTTGTCGGGCCAGTTCCAGTGGGGCAGCAAATGCAGTACCGGCTCATCGGACCACCACGACTTGTAATAGTAGTAATTATCCTTCGGGAAACCGCACATATCCATAATGCCGAAGTGTGAATTGATGCAGGGCCACGCGAAAGGCGTTGGCTCGCCCTTATAATCAAAACCCGTCCAGACGAAGCAGCCCATCACAAAATCCTTCGAGGCCAGTGACCTCCACATCGTCTGCGCACCGGGCGCCCAGTGAATCTGGGAATTTCTCTTGTCGTAGGCGTGAACGTATCCCTTTTGTGCATCGAATCTGTAAATGCCGCGTGTCGTTACCGTTGAGCCGGTCTCAGTCGCCAGCAGCGCTTTGTCAGGATGTTCCTTATGCCATCGGTCGTACTGGTCGTGGGCGTAGTTGAGTCCCTTAACATCGACCGCAAATGCGGGGCCTTCATTAAACACGCCGTTCTCAGCCACCGTTACGGCTCGCGTGGGGTCAAGGGCTTTTACGAACTCATACATTGTGCGGGCGATGCGCCGGCCTTCGGATTTTCCCTGGATGTTGAACTCCTCATTGCCTAACGACCACATAATAACCGATGGGTGATTGCGGTCGCGCAAAATCATACTCTCAAGCTGCGCAAGATTCTCAGGGGCGCTGCTGAGGATGCGATTTTCATCGAGCACTAACATACCGAGTTTGTCGCACGCCTCGAGAATTTCCGGCGCAGGCGGATTGTGGCTGCAACGGTAAGCGTTCACGCCCATCTCTTTGAGTTTCTCAATCCGCCATTCGTGCAGACGGTCGGGAAGCGCCACGCCCACGCCTGCATGGTCCTGGTGACAGCAGACGCCTTTTATCTTGACGTGCTTGCCGTTAAGGAAAAACCCCTTTCCCGTGTCGATGCGAATCGTGCGAATACCGAATTTTGTCTCGACGCTGTCAACCACGTTGCCGTCGCAAACGATGCTTGTTTTCAACGTATAAAGTTGCGGTTTCTCAATCGACCACAGTTTGGGAGCAGAGACGCTGACCGTCTGAAGGGTCTGCTGCTCGCCCCATCGCCGCTGCGAAACCTTTGTGCTCGTTTCTGCAACCTTGTCCCCATCCAGCGAAAGGACTGTTGATGTAACGGTGTAGTCGGCGGCGTTTGTCCGCCTGTTCAGAATCGTGGTCTGAATCGTAACTTCAGCCGAGGCGGGGTCTGTTTCCTTTTCGGCTTTGCTCGCGACAAAGACGCCCCAGGGGGCGACGTGAACGGTGCCTGTCTTGACCAAGCGGACGTGGCGATAGATTCCGCCGCCCTCGTACCACCAGCCCTCATAGTCGCGGGCATCGACCTCGACTGCCAGGACGTTCTTGCCGCCGTAGTTGATAAAGTCGGTTACGTCGAAGAAAAATGACGTATAGCCGCTCAGGTGCGAACCAACAAAAAAGTCATTCAGAAACACCTTACAGTTGCGAAAGACGCCGTCGAACTCAATGCGGATACGCTTGTCCTTGTCTTCCTCGGGAATAGTAAACTGCTTTCTGTACCAGCCGATATCGCCCTTGAGAAAACCGCCTTCGACTCGTGCAGAAGGGTCAAAAGTGCCTTCGATGACAAAATCGTGAGGGACATCAACAAGCTGCCAACCGCTATCGTTGTAATCAACGGCACAAGGGCCTTGTGAGAATTTCTTTGACTTGTGCCAGCCGCGGTCGTATTCGATTTGCCCGCGAGAAAAACGCCAGCCCTTGTCCATCGAAAGGACCTGTCGGGCTGCTGCTGTGCCTGTCGAGCCGGCCTGGTCGGCTGACGTAACGGACTGCGCCATTAGCAGGATTATCACGACGACGTTAAGAAACCTCATAGGGCCATTCTCCTTTCGCATCGTTTTTGTACAAGCGTTCGAGCCACACGGATGTCGTACGGAGCGTCGACTGTACCAGGAATATACGCGCCAGTCGCGGGGAGAGTCAACGGGTTTGTCGCCGGCATTTGCTGCTGCCGGGCTGAAACAAAACGCCCCTGCCGTTGTCTGCGGCTTCCGCCGCGGCTATAATGCACATTAGCGCCGGCCATTCACACAGTGCGTTATTTTGAAAGTGCAGGTGTGTTTTATGAAAAGATGTCATATCTTGCTTTCAATCGGATTGTGTCTTATCGGCCGAATGCTCAAATCCTCGGAGCTTGTCGAGGCACTGCCGGTAACGGACAAGGTGATAATGCTGCATTTCGACGATGGCCGCATCGAATACCACGGTTATCATCAGACGGACAGGGACGACAAGACGATTGCGATGGCGCTTGACGTCAACAAGACGAAAGAGCCGACCGCCTTCACCGTTAGCTGCCCTAACGACCCTGATTATCAACGAGGTGCACATCCTGTGAGAATCGGGCGAAAGAGCAAGGGTATGGACTGGTCGCGCAACTGCAAATGGAACGGCAGGCAGTGCGACAATGACATTGTTTTTGAGCACTGGCTCTATTTGGAGCTGCCCACACCGATGAAACGGGGCAGGACCTACACGGTTGAAATGGGGGTCCTTGCGGAGAACACCACAAGGGCAACGCTTGTCTTCGATGAGTTCAGGACGCGCAGCGAGGCGGTGCATACCAATCACCTCGGCTATATCCCGTCAGCTCGCAAGAAGTATGGTTACGTGTCACAGTGGATGGGAGATACCGGGCCGCTGTGCCTCGATGAATATGCGAATGCGCCGTTTCATATTATCCGGGCCTCAGATCTTTCAATCGTGTTCTCGGGAAAGATGCGGCTTCGCAAGGACCTCGAGACCGGCGGGCCTGACACGGGCAAGAGCGATGAAGGCCCATACGCCAACTTCATCGGGGCTGACCTGTGGGAATGTGATTTCTCACAATTCAGCAAGCCGGGCGAATACATCCTTGTCGTGGAACGAATCGGCTGTTCGTTTCCGTTCAAGCTTGACCCTGACGTCTATCGTCCGGCCTTCTATACGACCTGCCGCGGGCTGTATCATGAGCGATCGGGCATTGCCCTCGAGAGACCTTACACCGAGTGGACCCGAAAACGCGACCATCATCCTGATGACGGCGTCAAAATATGGTATTCCTCGATGCGCTACATTGACTGCAACCGGGAGAGCTGCTTTGAAGAGGTTAAGGCCGCCCGTGTCAAACCTGTCTCCAACATCTGGGGCTGGTATCACGATGCCGGCGACTGGGATGGCTACCCAAGCCACCTGATTGTGCCCAGGTACCTTCTGACTGTTTTTGAGTTGGCGCCGCAGAACTTCGCTGATGGCGAGCTTAACATCCCCGAAGGCGGCAATGGCATCCCAGACATAATCGATGAAGCAAGCTGGCTCATAAACTACCTCAAACGCGCCAAAGGGCCGACAGGCGGGAACTGCGGCGCCCGCGTGCACGAGATGGAGCCGCGCCCCGATGGCAAGCCGGCGGCGGACTTCCCATCGTACGAAGATACCGAGGAGTGGTACGCTTACGCCGAGGACCCGCAGACCACCTATCGCTACGCCTCACTGGCGGCACAACTGGCTCATTGCATCGGTATTCACTCGGCGGGCAAAAATCCCGACAGCAACGACTGGCTGGCCGAAGCCGAAAATGCCTGGCGCTGGGCAGCCAAGAATATGCGCGCCGGTGATGAGCCGAAGGTCAGAGGTGCAAGAATGGCTGCCGCCGCCTGGCTCTATAAGTGCACCGGCCGCGAGGAGTATCACAGCAGCTTCAAGAAGGATTACGCGACGATAAGGCCGGATTCAGCAAGCCCCATAGACGAACAGTGGGCCGCGTGGGCCTATGTTACGACTAAGCGAGACAACATCGATAGCGCACTGAAGACGAAACTTACCGCTGAGGCAATCTCGTGGGCTGATGAATCAAACGTCAAGCCGGCCGAGCGCCGCGGCTTCCGCGCCGGCTGGCACTGGGATGTCCCCACTGTCATCGGCTTCAACACCACCCCGCACGTCATCGAGTCAATTATCGCATACGAATTGACCCGAGACCCTAGGTATCTCGATGCCGTCCAGACCACCTGCGACTATATGCTGGGCGGCAACGGCCTGAATATGTGCCAGGTCTCAGGCCTTGGCCAGAGGTACCCGAGGCAGTTCCTGCATCTCGACTCCTGGTATGACGACAAGGAGCAGTTCATCCCCGGCATAGTGCTGTACTCGGTGAGAAGCCCGCAGCAGCCGATAGACAGATGGGTCGGCCCCTGGGATACGCAAATGGTCTGGGACAAGGGCGTGTACCCGAAGTATGACAAATGGCCGATGCACGAGGGATACGTTGACAACCGCTATTGCGTTATGGGCAACGAGTTCACCGTCCACCAGAATATCGCGCCTGCCGCCGCCGTCTATGGTTATCTGTGTGCGGAACGAAAGCAGGATAACCGGCAGTAAAGAATTACCTCGTTATCTCGACGATGCCCGACGGCGGTACAGCCAGTTCGTGCAGTCCACTGCCGAGCGCCGCCTTTCGGCGCAAGACAATGTCGCCTGTGCAACCATAAACAACAATCTGGCGCCTGCCCAGATTCTGCTCAACGTCGAGGATGATTCTGCCCGCTGCTGTCGCGTTCATTACGATTACTTTCGGCTTATCGCGAATGACGGCGGGGACATCATTATACAGGGCGATAAACTGCTTATCCCTGTTTGTCGCGATAACGCTCGTGTAATACTGTTCAGGGTTATTCAATTCAAGCTCGCCATCGAGCAGTACGTCCCTGTTTTCCTTCCAGACCGAAAGCAGGAACTTGACCATTTTGCGGTGCGAATCGGGAATCTTGGCCAATTTCACCGAGACCTGCGGGACTGAGAACATAATGTTTTCAATCTGCAGCGCCGCCGCCTCGACCGGCTCATCATAGTTCCACCTGAACATATCCGAATGAACCGCCGTCTCGCCCGACAATGTCCGCACATCGAGTATTTTCATCCGGTTTTCAATGGCCGCG
>CAYGVZ010000005.1:0-27271 GCA_964353475.1 uncultured Pirellulales bacterium
GGCATGAACAACGGCGATTACATTCCCGGACTGGTGGGATGGGAATACCACGGCCCGCCGTTAGCTGACTACCCGAGTATGCAGGTGCTGTCGAGCGGACCGGTTTACAACGGAGAGGGCGTAATGCAGAGGGGGACTTACGCGACGACGCTTTACACGGCAAAGAAAGGCAATCTGGTATTCAATGCCGCGACCTGCTGGTGGAATATGTTGTTGTCAACGCCCCCCGGCTTTATGACCCCCCCTCGCAGATACTTCCTAGAGACCGACCCTCGCATCCAGCGGGTTACGAAGAACGTCTTGGACAAAATGATTGCGGTGAAAATTACGGAGTAATCCAAACCTTCTTAAACCGGCAAAAAACAAAAAGGGCAAAAACTATGAGTTCCACGGCAGACAAGAAAACGGGCAAGCTTTCCCGCAGGGATTTTGTCAAGACCTCGGCTGCTGTATCGCTGGCAGCCCTTGGGTCAGGTGCGAGCAAGCTGTACGCAGCCGGCTCGGAGAGAATACGATATGGGATAATCGGTTTCGGCGGTCGCGCCGCAGGCGCAGCAAGCAACGCTGTTTTCGCCGACCCAGCCGTCGAAATCGTTGCCGCCGCCGATATGTTCCAAGACCATATAGACGAATCGCTCGACAAGCTCATAAACGGCTCGCAGTGGGTAACTAAAATACCCGCCGAAAAGGGCAAGATTACCAAAGACACGAAGTTCACCGGTTTCGACGCCTACAAGAAGCTGCTCCAATGCGACGTGGATGTTGTAATCCTGGCTTCATCGCCGGGCTTCAGGCCCATACACGTCAAGGCGTGCGTCGAGGCGGGCAAGCACATCTTTATGGAGAAACCTGTCGCCGTGGACCCCGCCGGCGTACGCTCGATAATAGATTCCTGTGAAAAGGCCAAAGAAAAGGGCCTCACTGTCGTCGCCGGCACCCAGAGGCGCCACGACCCCTCTTACATTGAAATTATGAAACGCATCCACGACGGCGCAATAGGCGAGCTGGTGGCGGGCCAGTGCTACTACAACACCGGCCTGCTCTGGATAAAGCCCAGACAGCCCGAATGGTCGGATATGGAATGGCAGATTCGCAACTGGTATTACTTCACCTGGCTTTCGGGCGACCATATCGTTGAACAGCACATCCACAATATCGACACAATGAACTGGGCGTTCAGCAGCCACCCCGTCAACTGTGTAAGTATAGGCGGCCGCGAGGTTCGCAAAGAGCCGAAATGGGGCAACATCTACGACCACTTCACTACGGAGTTCGAATACGCCAACGGCGCAAGAGTAATGAGTATGTGCCGACAGATGGATGGATGCAGCGACCGGATGTCGGATAGAATCGTCGGAACAAAGGGCGTTGCGATGATGGAAAAACGCGAAATACAGGGCGAAAACGCCTACAAGTATGAGGCCGAGCGCGTTGACCCGTACATTCAGGAACATAAAGACCTCATTGAAAGCATACGGCAGGGCAAGGCCGTCAACGATGGCCGACAGGTTGCCGAAGCCACCCTCACCGCCGTAATGGCCAGAATGAGCGCCTACACAGGCCGCGAGATTAAATGGGACTGGGTAATGAACGCATCCAAGCTAAATCTTATGCCTGAAAAACTGGAAATGGGCGACCTGCCGGTCGAGCCGGTCGCAGTACCCGGAAAGACGCCCCTGGTTTGAGAATCTGTTACTTGATTAAAGGAGATTCAAAAATGAGCAACCTGACGCGTCGTGAAATGATAACAAAGTCCGCACAGGCCATCGCCGGCCTTGCACTTGCCGGCGGCTGTGCCTGTCCCCAATCCAAATGTGCAAAATCGTCCGGCAAGGGCTTCGAAATTGGCGCGTGCGACTGGACGCTGGGCAAACAGGCGGACCCCGCCTGTTTTGAAGTCGCAACGCGAATGGGTATCGACGGCGTTCAGTTAAGTTTCAACACTATGGACAGGCAGGTTCATCTGCAGGACCCAAAGATTCGCCAGATATACCTCGACGCCGCGAAGAAACACAACATAGAGATACCCTCCATCGCCATAGGGGAGTTAAACAACATCCCCTTGAAAGGCGATGACCCGCGCGCCGAGCAGTGGGTATCTGAATGTATCGACGTCTGCAAGGCGATGAATGCGCGTGTCATTCTGGTACCCTTCTTTGTGGATGGCGTCTTGAAGGGCGACGAGAAGGGTACTGCCGTCGTCGTCGAAAAACTCAAACGCCTTTCGCCCAAGGCGGAAAAGACAGGCATCTGCCTTGCGATTGAGTCCACGCTGAGCGCCGAGGGGCATCTCGATATCATCAATCGCGTGGGTTCGCCCGCCGTCAAGGTTTATTACGACGTGAGCAATTCCACCCGCGCCGGCTACGACATATTCAGGGAAATACCCGTGCTCGGCAGCAAAATCGCCGAGTTTCACGCAAAGGACTACGACAACCTGTACGGCAAAGGCCCCATAGATTTCGTTAAGGTGCGAAAAGCCATAGACGACATCGGCTATCGCGGCTGGGTTGTGTCCGAAGGCGGCAAGATGCCGTTAGGCCTCGAAGAAAGTTTGCAATATGACGTGGAGTACCTGAGAAAAATCTTTCCACGATCGCTGAATACCTGATTCAAATGGTTGAATATGGTATTTGTGGAGATAGTCAACTGAAAATAAGAATAGCAGGTTCTGATTGAAGGAGGTTTTGCAATGCGGGCACGAACAATAACTATCGGTTTGATTACGCTTGCTGCGGCGATTGGATACCGGCAGCCGGCATCCAATGGTGCGGTTTCCGTGGTGGAGACAGACGAGAAAATCTGTCTGCACAAGGTCAACAGGGATAGCGCCGGCCGGATTCTGCCCTGGCACAACCCCGAGACGCCCGGCGCAGGATATGTGCAGGTATGTAAACTGGCGTCCGAGTTCATCAAGTCGGGCGTGCCCGTTGACCCGTGCACCGGCAAACGCCTTTATTTTGTATCGTGCTGCTTCGAAGGGCCGCACGTCAAAGGCCAGGAAAAGTTCGCCGCCGGCAGGACGTGGGAGAACTGGGCCAATAATCCCGCGTGCGTCTTTGCCGGCCTTGTCCAGGGGCTTGTCCTCGATTGGCGCATCTATACCGGCGACGATGAATATCTCAACGTCGTCCGGGCTATGTTAGACCATCAGTTGGAGTTCGGTACAACGCCCCCCGACTGGCCCTGGGCGAATGTCCCATACGCCAGCGGCGACCCCGGGAAAACCATCTGGCAGGGAGCAACAAAGTGGGAGCACGATGGAATGAGGGGCGACGGCCTACACGGCATCGAGCCGGATAAAGTCGGCGAACTGGGAATCGCGTATCTGAAGTTCTACGAAGCAACCGAAGAGAAAAAGTACCTTGATGCCGCGATAAATTGCGCCGAGACCCTCGCAAAGCACGTCAGAGACGTAAAGGGTGACCTTGAACCGTTTTCCGGCGCCGAGATTAACAAGTCCCCCTGGCCTTTCAGGGTAAATGCTCGAACTGGAATTGTGATATCAGAGTACTGTTCCAACGTGATTGAGCCGATTCGCCTGTTCGATGAGCTAATCAGGATTCAGCAGAAAATAAATCTGGACGAGAATAAAATCGTGGCTTGCAAAAAGGCGAGAGACATAGCGTGGAAATGGCTCTACAGCAAAAGCGGGCCGATGAAGACGTATATCTGGAACGCCTACTTTGAGGACATCCCCAACGACCCCGACCGCTCAAACCGCAACCAGCTCACGCCCTTAGAGACGGCAAGGTATCTGCTGAAACATCCGGAACTCGACCCCGATATAAACGAGAATGTTCCGTCTCTTATACACTGGGTCGCCAGCGTCTTCGGCACGGAAGGAATGGACGCGATAAAAGAGCAGACGTGGTGCTACGCCCCGATGGGCAGCCACACGGCCAGATACGGCTCGCTTTGCGCAATGTGGTACGAAAGGACAGGCAACGAATGGTACAAGGACCAGGCCTATAGATTCCTGAACTTCGCCACGTATATGACGTACCAAAACGGCGTCGTCGCCGTGGGACCATCGTGGCTGGGCACGTGGTTCTCGGACGGCTACGGCGACTACATCAGACATTTCACCGAGGCACTCGCCGCCGTACCCGAATGGGCGCCCGCCAACGAGGACCATCTGCTGCGGTCAACATCGGTCGTGCAAACAATATCATATAAGACCGACACAATAGGGTACAAAACCTACGACGACTCGGCAACCGAAGTGTTGCGGGTTACCTCGAAACCCAAAAGTGTAACCGCTGGCGGCAAAACCATTTCAGAGTTGAAAAATCTCGACGGCGATGGCTGGACCTGGCAGCCGTTAGACAAAGGCGGCGTGCTGCGAATCAAACGCAGCGGCGGTTCACATGTCGTCATTGAAAAGTGAGGTGACAAATGGCACAGAAGATTTCAATCGCAGTTGTCGGACTGGCGGCAGTTGCTGTAATTATCCTGTTAGTCGGCTGTGGAGATACCGCCCGCACGACTCCAGAAAAGCTGGTCTATCATCAGATAAAAACCGATGCACAGGGGAAAATCATACCGTGGTACTCCGCCAATCCGGGCAGGTCGTATGACCACGTTATTAAACTTGTGTGGAACTTCTGGCACGAGATGCGGCGGGACTATCAGGGTCTGCCCTATTATATGAATCACCAGATTTGGAGACAGGGTGCGAACGATTACCGGGGCATCGGCGGCGACCAGTTGCAGATGGCGCTTTCGTCGTGGGCGCTGCTCTATATGTACTGCGGCGACGGCCAAATCATCGAGAATATGAAGTTCATCGCCGACTACTACCTGACACACTCGCTGTCCAGCCCAACCTGCAAATGGCCCAACATTCCCTACCCGTACAACACTTATACCTATTCGGGCATCTACGATGGGGATATGATTTTAGGCAGGGGTTACACGCAGCCCGATAAGGCCGGCTCATTCGGCGCAGAACTGATTACACTGTACAAGATTACGGGCAACGACAACTACTTGGATGCGGCGGCAAAGATTGCCGATACGCTCGCCATGCACACAAAGCCGGGCGACGCCGACAACTCGCCGCTGCCATTCAAAGTTAATACGGAGACAGGCAATATCGGCATCCTGAAGAAATACGGCACAGGGGAGCTGGAAGGACGCTCGACATACACGACGAACTGGACCGGCTCGCTGCGATTGTTCAGCGAACTGATTAAGATAAACAAGGGCAACGTCGCTGAATACAGGAAGGCGTTTGACATATTCGTCGCCTGGATGCAGGAGTACCCCCTCAAGACGAACAAGTGGGGACCGTTCTTCGAGGACGTCCCCGGCTGGTCGGACACGCAAATCAACGCCGTCACTTACGCTATGTACATTATGGAAAACCGCGACCTATTCCCGAACTGGCAAAAAGATGTACGCGGAATCCTCGACTGGCCCTACAAGGAATTAGGCAACAAAAAATGGGAAAAGTACGGGGTAGTCGTCGTCAATGAGCAAACCGCATATCGCCAGCCGGGCAACAGCCACTCGTCAAGACAGGCCTCGATGGAGCTTCTATACGCGAAACTGACCGGCGATACGACGTGGAAGGAAAACGCAATAAGACAGCTAAGCTGGGCGACGTATATGGTTGACTTCGACGGCAAAAGCCGCTATCCGATTGGCGATGTCTGGATGACAGACGGCTACGGCGATTACGTCCGACACTACCTGCGTGCTATGGCCGCGTGCCCCGAGCTGGCCCCCGATGACGCGAACCACATCCTTTCGAGCGCCTCGGTAGTGACGAGCGTGCGGTATCACAGCGGCGACCGCCGGGGCCCATCAAGACCCGACCGCGAATCGGCCGGATTTATCGGCAGGCCCGTGGTCACCTACAAGACGTATGACGCTGATTCGACAGAGGTGCTGCGAATGACGGCAAAGCCGACGGCGGTCTATGCCAATAAAAAGCAAATCGCAGAGTCGAACGAGGGCGAGGGCTGGACCTGGCAGCCGCTAACCAAAGGCGGTGTGCTTCAAATAAATCACAGCTCGGGACAAGAGGTGGTCATTACAAAGTAGGAGAATTGTCCTATGTGCAGGTTGGCGGACATTGTGGTCGTCTGCTGTATGCTGGCGGCCTCGGCGACGGCGGCCGTGCAGGATAAGAGCTGCTTCGAGCCGGGAAAGGACTGGCTTGACACCGAAGGCAATCAGATAGATGCGCACGACGGAGGCATACTCAAGGTTGGACAAATCTACTACTGGTACGGTGAAAATTATCGGCTGGGCAAAGGAACCACAACCGGGGTATCGTGCTACTCATCGACGGACTTGTACAACTGGAAAAATGAAGGCATGGCGTTGTCGAAAAAGGACCTGCCGGCTGAGTACTTAGCCGGCAACGGCGAAAGGCCGAAGGTGATATACAACGCTAAGACCGACAAGTACGTGATGTGGATGCACCTCGATTGTAACGGCTACACGGTCGCCAAAGCAGGGGTAGCGGTGAGTGACAAGCCCACGGGGCCATTCGAATTTGTCAGGGACTTTCGACCAATCAAATACGACTTCGGCTCGCCCGATGTTGACCGCCTGATGCAAAAAGAACTCGGCTCGACCTACAGGGATATGACGCTTTTCGTTGACGACGATGGGCGGGCGTATGTGTTTTACGCAGGTGAAGATAACAAGACAATGTACGTCTCGCAGCTCAGCGACGACTTCACGGACGTGAAAAGACCCGATGTGAAAGGGCAGACCTGGGAAAGAATCCTCGTAAATGAAGGCCGCGAGGCGCCCGCGCCTTTCAAGTACAATGGAAAGTATTATATGTTCACGTCGGGACTGACCGGCTGGGTGCCGAATCCCGCCCAGTACCACGTTGCCGAGAATATCTTAGGCCCGTGGAAGACAATTGGCAATCCCTGCTATGGACCTGATTCCGATAAGACGTTCTTCTCGCAGAGTACGTTCGTATTGCCCGCCCCGGGCAAGCCGGCGGGTAATTTTATCTTCATGGCCGACAGATGGGTCGGCAACAACCTGGTTACGTCAAGATACGTCTGGCTGCCGTTCTGCGTGGGCGAGAATAACAGGATAATCCTGGACAATTACGACAGGTGGAACCTGAATATTTTCGAACAGGAGGTCGGCATACCTGCTTCGCCAAAAACGACTTTCAGCAAACACAAAGGCGGGCCGCATCTTAAATGGGACAGTGTCAAAGGCGCAGATGGGTACAGGGTCTTCAAGAACGGCAAGTATGAAAGTTTCACGACCTTACAGCAATTCCGATTGCATCAGGAGCTTGCGGGCAGGTCGTATTCATACGGCGTTGTCGCAATCACCCTCGAAGGCGGCTCTTCAGCAATGCGCAGCACAACTTTCGATTGGGATAAGCCCGCGGATGTCTTCCTCAGCGACGTTGAGCCGGACTTCTGCACGCAGGGCTTCGGGTTTTTACGGAAAGACAGTGCAATCGAAGGTGGGCTTATACGCATCGTGAACCAGCCGTTTGCCAAAGGCCTGGGCACACATTCCCCGAGTGAAATCGTCTATTACCTGTCGGGCAGGTACAAGCGATTCACATCCTGGGTGGGCATCGACGCGTACCCATCGTTCACAAACACCTCGTCGGTGGAGTTCAAGGTTTATGGGGATAGGATTCTGCTGTTTGAAAGCGGCATAATGAGGGTCATTACCCCCGCAAAGTCGGTGGACATGAATATCAGCGGCATTAATGAGCTTAAACTGGTCGTAACAGATGCAGGCGACGGGACTCATTATGACCACGCCAATTGGGCGGACGCGAAGCTGTGTGCACGTTGAAACCGTGTTGCCTTTTTTGAGAGGTGTGATTGTGAAAAACACGTCGATTATTGTCGCAGCAGTTGTACTTATTACAGCCGGGCAGGCATCATCTCAGGTGCGCAAGAGAGACGGCATTTATCGCCATCCGGAACGATTAGGCATACACTGGATACAGACAGACGAGGCCAATAATCTCCTGCCGTGGTACTCGAAGAACTTAGGCCAATCCTACGACTATGCGCTTGGACTGGTCTGGAATAGATGGAAGAACATTTCCGAGATTCAGCCGGGCGTAAAGTATTATATGGCCCACCGGACCCTGCCGTGGACCGACACATTTTACGGCAATATGTGGAACGGGCCTGATGACGGCATAGGCGGCGACCAGATTCAAATGTGTCTAAGCTCCTGGGCCAAATACTACGCATATACAGGCGACCGTTCCATCATTGACAATATGACTTATATGGCGGACTTCTACCTCGACCGCGGCCTGAGCAAATCCGACTGCAACTGGCCAAACCTGCCGTATCCCTGGAACTCAACGAGCAAGCCGGGATTCAGATACGACGGCGACCTGCGCCACGGCATTAACGTTACCCAGTTGGATAAGGCCGGCGATTTTGGATACCAGCTTGTCAATCTCTACAAGATAACCGGCACAAAAAAATACTTGGATGCGGCGGTAAGAATCGCAGATACACTGGCGGCGAGAACTGCCCAGGGCGATATTAACACCTCCCCCCTGCCGTACAAGGTCAATACCGAAACGGGCAAGGTCGTCTGGCCCTATACAAGCAACTGGACCTGGACGGTCGAGATGTTCAATGAACTCGCCAAAATGAATGTCGGCAATACAGCCGGGTACAAGCAGGCAAGCGACAGATTCATCGAGTGGTTCAGGAATGTACCCATTAAGCAAAATAAGTACGGCCCTTTCTTTGAAGATATTGACGTCTGGTCGGACGCCGGGATAAACGCCGGCCGGCTCGCCTTTTTCATTCTCAATCACCCCGACAAATGGGGCGACTCCTGGCAGCAGGACGCAAGACGGCCTCTCGACTGGATGGTACGCGAGCTTGGCAACCACCAATGGGAGAAATATGGTGTTGTCGTGACAAACGAACAAACGGCCTACAGGTACGAGGGCAACAGCCATTCTTCTCGGCACGCTTCTCTTGAGATTTTGTACTCTCAAAAGACCGGCGACTGGTCTCGCAAGGCGAACAGCATCAGGGAACTAAGCTGGGCGACTTACAGCGTTGACTACGACGGCAGGAACGAATACCCCGGCGACCCGGTTGATGAAGAAATCTGGTTTACCGACGGCTACGGCGATTATGTCGAACACTACTTGAATGCTATGGCTGCTTTGCCGGAGGAATTGGCGCCCGATAACGGCAATCACCTCCTTCACTCGACATCGATAATAAAGAAAATCGCCTATCAGCCGACCTCAATCAAGTATGTTACTTACGACAAGTCATCGACTGAATTGCTGCGGTTGACCGCCAGGCCGGCACGGATTACCGCAGGCGGCAAACCACTGAATCAAAAGGACTCGCCCGATGCGGATGGCTGGACGTGGAAACCGCTCGATAAAGGCGGCGTTCTGCAAATAAAACACAGTGAATCCAATAAGTGTTCGATAAATCTCGAGACAACTGCAGGAGACAAATAATGAAAAAAATCTTTCTGGCACTAATCGCCCTGGTATGTCTGTCGTCGGCGGCTCCCGCCAAAACAACCCGCAAGGCGCTTTGTACGCACGACGCAATCTACGACGCCAACAAGGGACTGCTTGCCTGGTACGAGCCGAATACTCCCGGCGCCGCCTACGATAAAGTCATTGATTTGGCAGCCGATTTTCTCAAAAACCGCTGCCCCAATGAGCCAAACTCAGGCCTCAAGCTCTATATGGTTCACGCCTGGTTCAGCACTCCGCGAGAGGTGGGCGAAGAGAAATTCAAAGCGGGACTATCCGGCTCAGACGATGGCCACACGCCCGCGTGCACTTACGCCAATTTCGTCAAGAGCTTTGTGCTGGGGTACTATCCATATACCGGCGATGAGGCGTATATCGGCCTCGTGCGGGATTGTCTCGACCGCCTCATTGACCACGGCACGACGCCTGCCGACTGGCCCTGGCCGAACTGTCCCTACGCCAGCGCAAACCCGCGAAGCCCGGAGTATTTCGGCGCGACACATTGGGGCGTCGGCGGGCGGAACGATGGCCTGAACGTCATTGAGCCGGACAAGGTCGGCGAAATGGGCATTGAGTACCTCAATTTCTATAAAGTTACCGGCGAGGAAAAATATCTCAAGGCCGCAATCGCCTGCGCCGATACGCTCGCCAAAAACGTCCGCGCTGTGCCGCGCCGGGGCGACAACCAGAAAGACCCGCTTCGCTCCCCCTGGCCCTCCAGGGTCAACGCCAAAGATGGACAGGTGCTTGAGGAATACTCCGCCAGCGTCGTCGGCGCGATAAACCTCTTTGACGATCTTGTTCGCCTGCAATCGCAGCTGAACGTGCCCGAAGAAAAGGTATCTATGTACCAGAAGACCCGCAAGGCCGTCTGGTCCTGGCTCTATTCGACCGATGGCCCGATGAGAAGCTTTGTGTGGAAAGGTTATTTCGAGGACATCCCAAACGACCCGCACAACAAGAACCGCGTCCAGAATGTTCCATTGGAGTTCGCAAGGTACCTTATTAAAAATCCGCAGCTTGATGCCTCAATCGACATACACGTGCCCGCGATTATCTACTGGGTTGCCACCGCGTTTGAGATTGAAGATATGGACGCAATACGCGAGCAGTTCTGGTGCTACGCCGGTATGGGCAGCCACAGCGCACGCTACGCGTCCATTTGCGCACTGTGGTACGAGCATACCAGGAACGAATGGTTCAAAGAGCAGGCATATCGCTTCTTCAACTGGGCGACTTACGTCTGCGACAAGGATGGCTTCGTGATTGTCGGGCCTGATTTTCCGCCGCAGTACTGGTTCAGCGACGGCTACGGCGATTACGTCAGACATTTCCTCGAAGGAATTGCCGCCATTCCCGAATGGGCGCCCGCCGATGAGGACCATTTACTGCGAAGCACTTCCGTGGTTCAGAAAATCAAGTACGGGGACAATAGCATCGAGTATAAAACGTTTGACGATGAAGCGAACGAAGTATTACGGCTGAGGTCCAAACCGAAAGGCATTACTGTCAACGGTAAGGCAATCAGCGAAACAAAATCGCTCGATAACGACTGCTGGACGTGGCAACCATTAGACAAGGGCGGCGTCCTGCGAATCAGGCACAGCGGTGCTGATGTCCAGATTACGAAATGATTTAAAGGAATGACGATGCGATGTTTTCATTGTGTATTTGGTGCGATACTGCTGTGTAATTGCGCGATTGCGCAGAAGCCGCAAATCATCTGCGGGCACAGGGTGATATATGATTCAGATGGCAAGGTCCTCGCGTGGTACGAGCCGAACACACCCGGCGCGGCCTACGATAAGGTCGTTCGCCTGGCTGCGGAATATATCAAGACCGGCTGTCCCGTTGAGCCAAACACCGGCCTGAAGGTTTATTTTGCCCACTGCTCCATTCTAAAAGATAAGAGAAATATTGAAGATTATAAGGCCGGTAAGACCGGCTCAAACTGGCCTCATAATCCGGCGGGTCTTTACGCGGGGATGGTTCAGTCGCTTGCCGTTGACTTTCGCGTCTATTCGGGCGATGAAGCGTATATCGACGTCGTGCGAGCAATGTTAGACCACCAGTTGCTAAACGGTACAACGCTTGCTAACTGGGCCTGGGCGAGGGTCCCATTTTCAAGCAGCGACCCCGGCCAAGTAAAATATGACGGCGCTGACTCGCTCGACAACCGATTCACCAAAGAAAACATTGCGAATGACCGCCTGGCCGGGGACGGCAAGGGGAATCTCCAGCCCGACAAGATGGGCGAATTAGGCATCGGGTACTTGAAATTTTACGAGATAACCGAAGAAAAAAAATACCTCGATGCGGCGATTGATTGCGCTGATGCCCTTGCCTGGCACGTGCGAGATGTACCGACAGAATGGTATGTCCGCGTCGGCGAACCGTTGAAATCCCCGTGGCCTTTCCGCGTCAATGCGAAGACCGGCGAGACAATGGAAGAGTATTGCGCAAACGTCGTTGAGCCGGTGCGACTCTTCGATGAACTCCTGCGAATAAAAGAGCGAATCGCCCTGCCGCAGAAAAAAGCCGACTCATATAAAAACGCCCGCGATATCGCCTGGAAATGGCTGTTCTCCATTAAGGGACCGATGAAGACATATATATGGAAGGGTTACTTCGAGGACGTTTTCTACGACGGGGAACAGATTACGCGAGTCAACAATCTGCCGATGGAGACCGCACGTTATATCATCAAACATCCCGAACTCGACCGCACGTACAAGGCCGATGTCCCTGCGCTAATTTACTGGGTCAAGAGCGTCTTCGGTATGGAAGAAATCCCCGCCATACGCGAGCAGTCCGGCACCTGGCATCCGATGGGCAGCCATACATCACGATATGGCTCAATCTGTGCGTTGTGGTATGAAAAGACGGGCGATGAATGGTTCAGGAATGAGGCGCGTCAATATCTGGATTTTGCCACTTACGTGGCCGAAGAAGACGGCACTGTGCGGGTCGGGCCATTCTGGGGCAGCGAGGTCTGGTTCAGCGATGGCTACGGCGACTATATCAGGCACTACATGGAGGCCCTCGGCGCTATTCCCGAATGGGCGCCCGCCGATGAAGACCATTTACTGCGCAGCACTTCCGTGATTCAGAAAATCAAGTACGGGGACAATAGCATCGAGTACAAGACGTTTGATGACGATGCGAACGAAGTATTACGGCTGAGGTCCAAACCCAAGAGCATTACTGTAAACGGCAAGGCAATCACTGAAACAAAATCGCTCGATAACGACGGCTGGACGTGGCAGCCGTTAGATAAAGGAGGCGTGCTGCGAATCAGGCACGGCGGTGCTGATGTTCAGATTACAAAGTGATTTAAAGGAATGACGATGCGATATTTTCATTGTGTATTTGGTGCGATGCGGCGACGTTTCTGGCAAATGCAGATAGGATCCGATGGAACAGTGGGAGCTTGGCGTCCATGATGAAACACGAGCGAGCAAGGGTAGTGTGCATGTGGGTCGGCTGGGTGATGCTGGCCGTTACCCTCGGTGTGATTCCGTTTGTGGTGTCTGTCGGTGTCCATGTGCCGGCCTGTACTTCTTTTCTTGCGCTGGGGTGTGCTCTTCTTGGAAAAAAGAGTGTCCTTCTGCGCGTGCTCTCGGCTTTGGTGTTTGCAGTGGTCGGAATTGGCTCTGTAGTACCCGTCTGTTATGCGTTCATCCCGCGCATTCATACCGTACGGGACTTGAGCAGTGCCATATCTTCGCGTGACCCGAAAGTGGTAAGTCGGAAGATCGATGCTGGGTGCAATGTTAATGGCAAAGGTTTACACGGGCACACAATGCTGACCATCGCATGCACCTTTCCGTCGCCGCGCGAGACAGCCGACCCTCGAGAGTTGGCAAAGGTTGCGTATGACATAATTGACCTGCTCTTAGAACACGGTGCCGCGAAAACGCTGAACGAAATCGATACGTACGGGGGCAAGGCCCCGATTCACTATCTGGCGCTCCCCAGCTATTACTACCCGGAAGACCAGGTCAAGCTCATGACGCTTGTCATCTCCAAGGGCGCTGACGTCAATCTCAAAGATAAGAAAGGAATGACGCCACTTCATATCGCTGTGAGGTATGGTGCACCTACCGAGGTCATCACGGCGCTAGTGACGAATGGTGCGGACGTAAACGCAACGGACGCGGACGGGAAGACACCATTACAGAACGCTGTTGAGCAGGGAAAGACCGACATAGCCGAGTACCTTCGTCAGCACGGGGGTGCAAATGGGGACAGCCTATTTTAGTTCCCTATATTAACGTTTGCCGTTCCTTTTCCGCGGCCTTCCAATCAACAACGGCCGAACTCGGCCTCCCACTTCGCCATTCGAAATTTGACATTTATCCACCCCCGGCGGATTCGCTTTTTGCCTTCTTGCCTTCGCGTCGGAGCCTGCCCGCCGTAGCGCCAGCGAAGCCGGGTGGTAAAAAATTTCACTTGACACCCAACAATTCTTATTGTATAATCTCCACCCAACAATGAGAAAGTGAGAATAGTATATTGAACCCGGAGGTTTCAACAATGACCACTCAAGCTCGGCTATCTTGCCCCGTGAGATGCGCAGCTATCTCACCGGGGCCCACCTTGCCCAAACCGCCACGACCCACGAGTCCCGAGCCACGAGCGACGAGAGACGATTATGCAAAACGAACCCAATTTGCAAAAATGCGAAACAAACGGAACCCTATGCCCAAAAAGAACTTGCGCAAAAAATACTCCCTCCGCTGCCCCGAAAAACGAACCCAATTCAAACTCGCAGCACAGCGGCCTGTCCGGCGAAGTCCACCTGCGGCGGACGAAGTCGGAAGAACCCTGTTATTGAACAATTGGAGAAAATTAGAGATTGTCGCGGTACCAGGTGATGGCTTTTTCGAGGCCGGCGCGGAAGGGGACAACGGGCTTGAAGCCGATTAGCTTTTTTGCCGCGGTTATATCAGCAAGCGAGTGCTTGACGTCGCCTTTTCGGGCCGGCGCGTATATGGGCTTGACCTTCCTGCCGACTATCTCGTTAATCATATCTATAATCCCATTTACCGTAACGGCCTCGCCGCAGGCGATATTGACGACCTCGCCGCCCGTTTTCTTCGCACGCGCCGCTGACAGATTCGCCTCAACGACGTTATCAACGTAAGTAAAATCCCTGCTCTGCTCGCCGTCCCCGTAAACAGTCGGCGGCTGATTCTCTAAAATGGACGTGACAAAAGCCGGTATTGCCGCCGCATACTGGCTTGTCGGGTCCTGATGCGGCCCAAAAACATTAAAATACCGCAGCGAAATCGTCTCAAGGCCGAACACCTTCGAGAACACCGAGCAGTAATACTCGCCCATCAATTTCGCAGCCGCGTATGGCGACAACGGGTTGACCGGCATCGTCTCAACCTTCGGCAGCGTCGGCGTATCGCCGTATGCCGATGAACTGGCGGCATACACAAACCGCTTCACCTTCGCATCACGTGCCGCTATCAAAAGCGTGAAAGTCGCATCCACGCAATGCCTGTGCGTCGCAGCAGGGTCATCCACGCTGCGAGGCACCGATGGCAGCGCCCCCTGGTGCAGCACAACGTCAATCCCCTTCATTGCCCGCTTCGCAACGTCCTCGTCACCCATATCCGCCTGCACGAATTCAATCTTGTCGAGAATGCGAGCAAGGTTCGCCTTTTTGCCGGTGAGCAGGTTATCCACCACCCTTACAAAGCAGCCCTGTGAAATGAGTTTATTGCAGATGTTTGACCCGATGAAGCCGGCTCCGCCGGTAACGAGAAACCTGTCCATCCGAAATCCTTCCAGACAATAGATAACCTGAAAGCGTAGATTGCCGCTTACGCCTGGCCGGCAAGCTGCACCTTCAAATAGTCCCGATAAGACCTGGACTGCTCGCGGAAGTAACCGCCCTTGAGCATCCTTACTGCCAGCAGCACGCAGCCGAGCACCTTCGCATTCACCTCTTTCAGCTCGCTTATCGTCCGCTGAGCCGCCCCTCTCCTTGTCGCAGCAGCGTTGAACACCAGAATCGCGCCGTCCGCCGCCCGCGCCAACAGCTTCGCTTCGCTCATCAACAGCACCGGCGGCCCGTCAAGTATCACATAATCAAACCGCTCCCGCTGCTGCTTTATAAACCCCTGCATCCGAGTGCCCCCTAACAACTCCATCGGACTGGCCGGGGCAGGCCCCGCATCCACTACGGATAGCCCCTCCATATCGCTCGCTCGAACGGCCTGCTCCACAGCGCAGCGCCCCGCAAGCAAACTGCTCAGTCCCGGCCCTGCCTGCTGCTCGCCCGCACCAGCAGGGAACATCTCATGCACAGTGGGCCTGCGGAAATTAGTGTCAACCAGCAAAACCTTCTTGCCTTCTGCAACAAACACACTTGCAAGGTTCACCGCCACGCTCGTTTTGCCGTCCCCCGCCGAGCCGCTGGTGATAAACAACACCTTCGACGTCTCCGCAGGCGCAGACAACCTCAGGTTCGTCGCGAATTTCCTGTACGATTCACTCGCCATCGCGTATGGTGCGTGCCGAACCAGCAATGCAAGGTTTATGTCCTCAACCTCCTCGTCCTCGTCCGCATCCGGTATCACCCCCAGTAACGGAATATGCAAATGCCTGGCCACGTCCCTCGGCATCCGCACAAGGTCGTTCAGCACTTCTATCAGCAACGCCAGCCCAATGCCCAGCATCAAGCCCAGCACGCCGCCGCCCGGCCAGAATATCTCCCATCTCGGAAAACTCACCTCAAGCGGCCTCGGCGCATACCCCACCAGTGCGAGCTTAGGCACCGCCGGGTCATCATACATTAACCTGTACTTCTCAATCTGCACTTTAAGCGAATCCAGCATTGTTCGTCTTTCGTCCCGGTCGGCTAATCGCTGCTGATACAGTGAGCGAGCCGTATCAAGCTCCTTCTTCTGGTTCGATGCCTCCTCTCGCATCTTCTCAAGCTCAAGCAGCCGGCTCTCCATAGTGGTAAGCTGATCCTGGGCGTTGCGGAGATTTGACTGCCGCACCTGCTCTCCAATCGTGGTCTTTCTGCGTATCCGTTCTTCCTCTATGGCGGAAATCATTTCGCGTACCTGTCGTACCACTCTGTGATCCTCTCCGAAGCGAGCAAGTACACTGGCAAGATCCGACTCACGCAACGAAAGCTGCTGGGCCAGCATCGTCATCACAGGGTCGGTCTCGACCTGCCGCTCCACCTGAACCTGGACAGGACCGGTCGCCTGCTCTCTAAGCCGGTCGATGCTCGCCCGCGTCTGCCTGATATCCATCACCATCACGTTCTGCTGCAGCTCAAGGTCCAGAAGTTTTCTATCTATAACCGGCTGAAATGCATGCTCCTCCAGGTCGGCAAAACCATATCTTTTTCTCACGTCCTCCAGCGCACGCTCCGCCA
Source organism: uncultured Pirellulales bacterium (assembly GCA_964353475.1). GTDB lineage: Bacteria > Planctomycetota > Phycisphaerae > Sedimentisphaerales > Anaerobacaceae > CAYGVZ01. The sequence continues at coordinate 16,893 of CAYGVZ010000005.1, forward strand.
CCAGTAAATCCCGGTCCACCCGGTCGCTCTGACCCTGAAGCTCCTTCAGCTTTGCTGATATTTCTTCCCTCCGCTTGCCTCCCTCCACACTTACAAACAAATCCACCATTTCATTGACTATATCGGCCGATTCATCCTTGTCACCGCACGTCATCGACACTATTATCGAATCGCCGTCCCGCTGCGCAGCCGCACCGAGCCGTTCCCTCAAGTTCTTGACCGCCTTTCTAATCCTCTCGTCTTTCGTTTTGCCCTGACTTTGGAACCATTTGGTCGCCTGAATCTTGTCCCGGTCAACCAGTTGTTGCAGCATACTCTGGCTTTTCAATCGCCCCGCCAGAGAAAGGCGATGACCATATTCAATATCCTTGCTCGTCGCTGCCCCCGCAATGGTTGTCGGGTCTTTGTCCACCGAAGACAGTACCTTGACAAAAGTCATCGCCGTGTACCGCGGCCAATACCTCAGCGATACATACCAGCCCCCGACTCCGCTCCCAAGACCACCGATGGTCAGCAGCACGATAAGCCACATATGCCGACGAACCATCCCAAGTACTTCTTTGGGCGTCAACGTAGCCGCCACCGGTCGAGCCATCGCACCCGGCATCAGCATCCTGCCCATCCCAACCGTCTTGACTACTTGCTCCTCCATCTAATCCTTGTCCACAACAATGTTCTCAAACGTTCATAAACTGGTTGCCGCATTTCACCGCGATACACGATTCACCGCCGATGTTATCCGGTCACGAGCCGCCTGTGGCATATTCTGCCCGCCTGCCTCGAGCGCCTGTTTGTATGCATCCAGCGCCTTAACCTTGTCGCCAAGCTTCTCATATATCTGCCCGGCATGCTCGTGCACATCCGCCGGTATACCAATCCGCTCTGCCTCATAAAGCTGTAATGCCGCTCCGATACGCTCCGCCGCCTCTTCGTACTTGCCGTTCTTATATAGCACAAAGGCGTATGTATCCACCAGGCCGGGGTCGTTGGGTCTCGTCTGGCAGGCCGCCTTCGCGTACTCCAGCGCCTTATCAAGCCCCTGCTCGTTTTCCGCCAAAATGTACGCCAGGTTATTCAGGACGTTTGTATTATTCGGCATTTTTGCAAGCAGACTTTCGTATGCCCCGATAGCGCTCCCAAGATAACTGTTATCCGACGTCTTTTTGTATGCCTGCATCAGGACATCCGCCTTTTGCATGGTGTATTGAATCTGTGCAGCATTATCGGCCCCGACCTTCAGGGAGCACTTGTCTATGTAAGCAATCGCCTTATTATATTCCCCTTCCACCCTGGCAAGATTGAACATCGCCCAGTTCGCCGAGAGCGACTCTGGGTCGGCTTTGAGCATCTCTTCACAAATCTGTCGAACCGCCTCGGCCCCAAGCAGCACATAACTCCTTTCAAGAACATTCGCAGCGGCCGCCTCATCAGTCCCTGCCTTATCAACGGCGATTCGGCAATACCCGATAGCCCCCTGCTTGTCGCCCATCTTCATCCTCCCCTCCGCCATTCGGAAATATGCAATCGTGGCAAAGTCCGTATTGACATACTTGCCCGCCTCCTCAAAGAGCTTGTCCAGCTTGCCCGCCGCCAGCAGCACTCCCAGATACCCTGCCAGCGCATCTCTGTCCGGCTTGCCCTGCTCATTGCTCTTGCGCCACGACTGCCCGTACAACCTCTCAGCCGCCGCCAAATCATCTATACTGGCCGCAAAACCCGCCGCATGGTTGTGCCAGAGCACGCTCTCCGGCTGCTTCGTCAGCGTCTCGTCATAAAACGACTTCAGAACCTCCCGGCGCCCAAGACGCGTATAAACCTGTTCAAGCAACACCCTCGCCTGCGCCGGCGCCTGGGCATCGTCTATCGCTGCCTTTAATTCAGTTATCGCATCCTCACTCCTTCCCGTCCGCAGATACGCCCTCGCCAAACTTACCCGTGAAACCGGGTCATCCGCCAGCGATATACTGCGTTTCAGGTCCGTAATTGCCTGTTCATATTTCGCCATCATATGATTTATCTCGCCGCGCAGCCGCCACGCTATCGCGCTGCCCTGTTCCGTCTCGAGATACCTGTTCGCCTGCTCCATCGCGTCTTTCATACGCCCCTGTCTCATCGCCACCCACGCGCCGAGCAGCAACCTCCTTGTCTCGCCGGGATACTTCTCATTGAAGCTCTCAAGCTCCTTCTGCGCCTCGTCAACCAGACCAACGTTAAGAAACGCCTGCAATGCCAGGAGGTAGTTCTCCGCCGTATCCTCCACCGCCACAAGCTCCGCATAACACTTCTTCGCGGATTCCTTGTCCATCGTTTTTTCCGCTATAAACATCAGACCTTTAAGAACATTGGCGTCCTTTGGTCTGGCCTGATACTCCTTCTCCAGAACCGCTTTGGCACTGTCAAACTCGCCGGCCCGCACGTGGTGACGCCACAGCAGCCGCCAGTCCGCGGAACCGCTCAAAAGCTGCTCTGCCCTGTCCTCCTGTCCCGTCAGACGGTAGTACTCCGCACAACTCTCCAAAACCGCGCTGTTCTGCGGCTCATAGTTCTTCGCTTGTTCGAGCGCCGTACCGGCCATATTCAAGAGCGCCTCTTTCCGTTCCCTCCGGCTCTCCTGCCGCCCCATCCTCATCGCCATACGTCCCAGCAGCAACGCATTCTGTATACTGGGGCTGTTGCGCTGCAACGTCTGCCGTAATGCAATCGCTTTATCCGGCTCGTTCTCGCCTATAAACTCCGCGTAAAAACTCAGAATCTCCACGTCATCGGGGTTCAGCCGAACCGCTCTTTCCACAACCGACTTCAGCTCGACCTCCTGGGCGCCAGTCACGTTTGCACCAAGCCGCTGATTGCGCCTGTACAACGCCTGAGCTAACTCCTTCGCAATCAGCCGGTCAAGCGGATTCATTCTCGCCGCCGCAAGAACGTCCTGCATCGCCGCATGCTCGTTGCCCAGCATCGTATTGATCCTGTACCGCAGCAACAAACCGTGAGCAAACACCGGCTTCTGCTTCAACGCCTCATCCATATACATCAGCGCCGTCGCGTCGTCCCCCTTCGCAGCCGCCAGGCGCGCGTCAAAAAACCTCCCCGAACACTCGTCAAGATTCTCCTGCTGTGCTATCTTCGCCACCTGCTCCGCCCGTTTCCAGTCCTGACCCTGAAGCGATATGTCAAACAAATACTCGACCGCGCGGTACCGGGCGTCCAAAGCAGTACCCTCTTTTGTTTGCTCGGCCGTAACATCCAGTACCTTCTGGAATTCATCGCCTGCCTTGGCCATATCCCCTTCGTTGTAATAATACACGCCAAGTCCGGCTGCCCTCGCGGCCGGGTCTGAGACCCCCGCAATCACGTCTCGCTGTATCTCCTTGCGCCTCTGGTCGGAAACCTTCGCCGGGTCCGGCTCCGACAGCAATCGCTCGTAAAATAGTCCATTCGTATGCTCCGGAAATTTCCCCAGAAAGTTGCGCAGGAGGGTCTTTGCCTGTTCAATATCCTTCGTCAGTATCAAATCATCACAGACGCTCACAAGAAACGCATTGTCAACAAAGTTCGGCTCTACTGACATAAGCTGATCCGCGCACTTCACCAGATCCCGAGCATGGCCCCTGATCACTTCGACAGCCGCCGCATTTACGTCCGCCTGTTCCGCTGTGCTGCTCGTCCGTCCGAGCACATCGCTGGCGTCCTGAAGCTGCTTCTGCATCGCCAATCGCCGAACCTGGCTGATTTTCGCCTGCGCCAACAGCCCCTTCAATCTGATTGTGTTCGGGTCTTCCGCACGCATCTTTCCCAATTGCTCTGCAGCCGCATCCATCTGCCCGTCACCGACCAAAGCTGTAGCGCGAAGGACTCGACTCCGCTCATTCGGCCCCATTGCCCCTTCGTATATGTCAATGCTCGCCAGCGCAATCCTCCACTCGCCCACCCGCATAAGTACCTCGGCGTGGTCCAGCCGCGCCTCCGGCTGCGAAATCTCGATGCGCCCGCGAAGCGCGCTAATTATAAACTCCATAATCGCCCCGACCTCAGGCGTGTTCTTGAACTGCTTTGCAAGCTGGTATGACAGCCGCGCATCCGCCCTGTCCGACGCCCTCAACTGTTCGTAGGCGCTGTACATCTTTGCTACTGCAGTGCTCGTATCACCCTTCCCAAGCCGGCTTCGGGCAAGCTCCAGCATCCCCTGCCACTTCACCACGTGCGGGTCTTCCCCGCTTCCAAGCATCTGTTCAATCTGGCGCACCGTTTGTTCCGCCTCGGCCAGCCACTGCTCACCCTGCCGGTCAAGCTGCTCCTGCGGCGATTCCAGAATCTGCTCTATGTAACAGTTGGCAAGAAATCCGTTCAAACGTATTCGGTTCGACCTGCTCACGGCCACACGCGGGCCGGTCGTGTCCTGCGCATCAGGCAGCAGCAACGCATTCTTTGCTATCGTTGTCGCCCTTTCCATATCTGCCGTCTGCCCTCCGATTGAGTACTTCCTGTAGTACAAGCTCGCAGCGCTGATTGCATAACCCACGCTCTCCTTGTCCAGAGCCATCGCCCGCTCAATCGCCTCTATGGCCTTGTCCATATACTCCCGGCCAAGCCGAAAATCTGAATAGTAATCCGCCAGCACCGCAAACACCTCTGCACTGCCGCTGAACTTCTGCACAAGCGACTGAAACTCCGGCCCCAATGCCAGAACCTGCGCACGCTGCTGGTTCGCATCCGCCATCTCCGTCACCCCCAGCTTCAATCTCAACAGGTTAATATGCGATTCAACGTTTCCCGGGGATACCTCAACGGCTTTGGCCAGCAGTTCAAGGGCTTGCTGCGCCGACTCTCGCCTGCCTTCAAGCACACCACCTTCAGCACGGATATTGCCCTCTGCCAGCGCCGCCTCGGCAAGATACCGATATACTTCCACATTGTCCGGCTCCAGCTCACGCGCCTTCTCCAAATCCTTCCTCGCCTCCCCCAGCGTCTCTTCTCTGTTCGTCACCATCCCCAGGCGCGACAACTCCAGATTTGCCCTGCCCGTCGCTATGTACAAATACGGCCCCAACCGCTCCTTCGGCGCATTCTTACCTCGGATGCCGGGTATCTCATACTTCGCAAGGTCATCTGCAAGAACCTCTGCCGTCGTCCCTTTCTTGTCCAGAGCCGTCAAAAAATCCGTCCCCTGCGACACAACCTCACGCCACCCCTGTACCATACCGCTGTCGGCGATAATATACGTGTATTGCAGCCGCCCCAGTCGCGCCCGCACGTTCCCGTTATCCAGCCGGATAATCTGATTCCATACCCCAAGTACGTCGCGCCACTGACCAAGCCCCATATATACATCTGCAAACTTGAACAGCAGCCCCACCTTCGCCTCGTCGGTCCGCATCAGACCAAGCGCCTTCATATAGTGACGTTCCGCCTGCTTGTAGTTGTCCTGCTGAACACTGGCTTCGCCTGTTGCTTTCGCCACCTGAAGCGCACTGTCCCCGTCCTGAATGAACTTCGCAGGGTCACGCCCAAGGTAAAAGAACAGCCCCAGCGCCGCCATCACAGCGAGCGCAAAAACCACAGAGCCAATCAGTGCGACCTTCTTGTTAAATCTCCGCCTTGCCATAACTATTCCTTTCTTTCACACCGGCGTCCGCCGCCTCGCCGCCTTTGCCCAGCGAAAGTTCGGTCGGCCAATGTTTCCTCTCCAGAACGGGAAGCAGCACTCCGAGCATCCTCTCGCTCGCCCGAATCGCTTCATCCCTGCCTGGAAACATCAATCGCCCGAACCTGTAGTTATAAAACTTCCATTCAACCTTTGAAAAATACGAATACTTGCGCAAAATGTTCCGGTTGAGAATACCCCGCACAGTGTTCCTGCCCGCCGCATAATCACCGTTGACGCCGAACGTGTACATAACCGGGAATTGTACTCCGCCCGCCAGCAAGTTCGTCTCCGTAGTGGAGAAGACAACATACGTGGCAGGTATCTTCTTGTTGACCCCGGCTTTAACTTGCCCGCCGTCCGTTTGGCGGGCGACATCAAGCGTCACATCTTCGGGCTTGCTTACCATCTGATACCCTCCGCCGGTATAACACTCATCAGGCACGTGAGGCACAACATCCGGCAGGCCGTAATACGTAATGAACAACGCACAAAATCGAACCGGGCTGTCATCAGGTACATTTGTGTCTTCAAGCTGCCACTGAATGTAATCCTCCGTTCCAAGCGTCTTTACCACGTCCTCACTCTCTATCACGTCCTTCTTCATGACCCTGTACCACCCAAGGTCGCTCTTATCAAGCGTACTCAGCGGCGCCTTCAACAGCAGCGGCTCTTTCTTCAGATATATCCCCAGCACCTTAATCGTCGCCGACAACGCGGCGCCTGATATTGCAAGCACTGCAGCACAAATCAAAAAAGCAGGCCGCAGATACTCGGCGCGAATCACCCCCGCCGCCCCCGTCTGCCGCTCAACTCGTTCACTGCCTGCCGTCTGCATCGCCTGCCAGTTCCTCGCACCTTTTACCGCTCACTGCCCTTTGTCCCGCCGGCGAACTACCTGTGGTGAGTTACGTCGAACCACCACTGCCGGCGACTCCGTCTCTTCTACAAACAGATTCGATAAGAACCACGCAAGAGACCAATACAACCCAAACGCCAGGGGCAGCATCGCCAGCCCCAGCATATCATGATATATCCCCTGGGCGTATTGCGGGTCCAAAAATATGTAAATGAAACCCGTAATCGTCACCCGCACTATGTTGCACACTATCGCAATCGGCGCGGTGCTCGCCAGCAACACCATCCGCTGCCATATCGGCCGCTCGTGCAGATACGCCATCAGCACACCCAGCGCCAGAAACGCCGTCAACAGCCGTATCCCGCTGCACGCCTCCTCAACACTCAGGCCCGGCTCAAGACGGTGACCCTTGTAAACAACGTCAATAATCACCCCGTTCGCAGTCGCATCGAGACCCTTCACCATATCAAGCACAACCGCTGCCGCACTTGCCGCCCACTGCTGCATCGGCATCGTGATGCTCTTCAAATAACTCTCAGGCAGCGGTATCGCAAATATCAGGAACAAGACCGGCATCCACGCATATCGCAGCAAACCCCACCCCCCCAGCAACAACACCACAACCCCCATCGTTGCTATAATCGACAGCGGCCTGAAATATCCATAACCAGACGGGCTGACCACGTTGAAAACGTAAAACAAAATCGCGCAAATAAGAAAAACGAGTCCCAGGTAGTTCGGCCTGGGGCGAAGACGCAGTATCTCATCCTTGTGCTGGTTAAGAAGGTACAAGCTGAACACGGGTATCAGCAGGCCGTGCGACCAGTTGCTGTCCGTCAGCCACCTCGTTACTATCCCGCCTATCTCCCTGTGAAAAAGATAGTAAAACAGCGCCGATATTATCACAATCCTGGCATACGTATGTACGCTCAAGTCGCGCCAGCGCCTCTGCACGGCAACTGCGTCCGCCTGTCTCTGTTCGGCAGATAATTCAGCCATAATCTCCAGGTATCTGAAACACCGACTATCGGTACAGGCGGGCTTGCCAGGTACTTGCGGCCTCACATGCTTCTCAGGCCGCCGTCAGATTAGAACCAGTCCGGGAATGGTCTGTGGGTACCGTAATCCCTGTCTGCAAAATTGCGGTCGTAGATGAACCCGAACCCGTATGTCGCCCTGAACGCGTTACGCAGAACCGCCCGCCATCGCGCCGTTGGATGCGTCCCGACATTCACCAAATCGTTCGGCTTTATGAAGAAATCGGGCTGTTCGCCTCTCGCTATCTTGTCCAGGTCCACCATTACTATCTCTTCGCGCTTCTTGCCTATCCTTCTGACAACCTCACATCGTTTCGGCCAGGCCAGCGGGCCCAGTCCGCCTGCTGCTGCGATAGCCATCTTCAACGTCATCGGCCGGCCGGTTATACGGTCAAATCCCTGCCGGTTCACGTTCCCCATAATACAATACTCACCGATAATATCAACTGGTACGTGAATCGAGTCCCCCGGCTTTATTACTATGTTGTACCGAGGGTCGCCGCCCAGCAGCTTGTCGGCTGGTATCCTTATCACCCGCCTCTGAACGCCCCCCGCTCCGATTTGCTCCCATCCTCCCGCAGCCGGCGCCTTTGCACGAAGCGCCTCCGCCGCCTTCTCAAGACCGCCCCGCGGCGCAGGCGCCGCTTCAGCACCCACTCGCACAGGCACCCACTTGCCTTCCCGGAAAACCCACTCTATTCGCCCCTGCTCGTCCCCTGTGGCGCCCTGACCTGTAACAACTTCCTCTTGTCTCTCCTCTCGCGGCGTTCCCTCTGCTCCAAACGCCTTTTCCAAATCCACGTTCCCGTCCTCATCGCCCTGCCAGAGTTCTTCCGGCAAAGCCATCTTTGACAGCTCACCCTCACTTGCAAGCTCTGCCGACGCCATCACTTCCTGCTCGCGCGGCGAACCCTTTTTTGCCAGCGGCGCTATCACCTCCATCAATTCCTGCTCAGCCGATTTCTCCCCTTCCACCGGTGCAGGCACCGGCTGCTCTTGCACCTGTTCCACCTCGCCTAACGGTTCTTCCCCGGTCACCGAACGCGATACATACACGTAGCTCACGTTGAACTGACTTACTCCTCCCGCGTTGGCCAGCGCATCCGTCAGACGGTAGTCATACCGCGGTATCCCGTATCTCGACGGACGCGGCACTCCGTCACCCAGAATCGAAAACACCCTGCTCTGTGAACTGATCAGCGTCGCCTTTACTGACGGCTCTTTCAGGATATTCGGTGAAAGAATCTGTTTTATCTGCTCCTCAAGCTGTGACTCTGTCAGCCCCGTCACCTCTACCACCCCCACGTCCGGAATAGATATCTTGCCTGTCTCGGTCACTGTAAACTCGTTTACGTACATATCCCCGGAAGAAAACAGCTCATAGATGCTTATCCGCACCACGTCCCCCGCTCCGAGCACGTAATCCATATCCATCGCTAACACGTCGGCAGGCCTCGGCTCCTCCCCCGACTCCCACGCCGTCGGCGTCTCCTCCGCCACACCAAGCGAATCCAGTATCACGTTCACCGCCGGCACCGGCCTGAATCGACCGACCTGCGTCGGGTCCCAGAACTGGTCTCCGCACCCGCCCACATAAACACCAACCACACACAGTATCGCTATGACCGACGATGTCCGCATTCTCATAAGCTCAACCATAATTGCTCCGCCAGCGGTCCGCCTTGCCTCAGCCGACCCAATCGAAATCAGGTCCGCCACAGGTGGACTTGCGCCCTTCCTATGGCGGATACCACTTGGTTTTTATCGGCTTCACTCACCTACACCTTAACTTTTTACTCCACCGCAACTGGACCACCACACGGTTAAAACGCGGCCTCGCCACGTTCCCTCACGCCTCACCCCACAGGGAACGGCAAGGCCGTCCTAAAGCCCTGCTCAAAAAGGACTTACACGCGCACCCATCTCCCGACACCCCCAAAACCCGCTTTGGGATGGCCAGTCAGATGACCTCCTTGGCACAACTCGGCGGCCCCGCCGTGGTCCACCTGCAGCGAAATTGCCTTACTATTACTGCTGATATGGCTGAATTGTTCGTCCTGAACGCCCCATAAAACCATCGCCCCCTATACTGCCGTTTAGCTTCCCCCCCCACCCGCAATCCAAATGAAAAGCCGCGCGCCTCATACTGAGACGCACGGCCAGGCATCCTTTCTTTTCTACCAACCCGCCTCAGGCGGACTGACCGCTCGAACCGTTCGGTGGTGAGCCTGTCGAACCGCTCGGCGGTGAGCATGTCGAACCACCCGTGGTGAGCTCTGTCGAACCGCACTGCAACTTCGCAAGCTGTTCCATCAGCGAATACCTCCCAGCGGCATCGCTATTCGCTAACTTCATCAACTGCTCAGCCGCCCCGGGGTTGAACTGCTTGAGCGATTTATACCTGTTCTCGCCGTAAGCGTATTGTTCGAAAGTCATCGTGGGCGGCTTCGACTCCAATTGCAGCGGATTCTTGCCCTGGGCCTTCAGCCGGGGGTCAAACCGGTACAACGGCCAGTGCCCGCACGCCACCGCCTTCTTCTGCTCCTCATAGCCGCCTGTCATATCAATACCGTGCGAGATGCATTGCGCGTACGCGATTATCAGCGACGGCCCGGGGTACGACTCGGCTTCGATGAACGCCTTCACCGTCTGGTTTGTGTTCGCACCCAGCGCAACCTTAGCAACGTAGATATTGCCGTATGTCATCGCCAACAGGCCCATATCCTTCTTTGGCGACGCCTTGCCGCCAGCGGCGAACTTTGCCACCGCCGCTCTCGGCGTTGACTTCGACATCTGACCGCCCGTATTCGAATACACCTCCGTATCGAGCACAAGCACATTC